>JANDWE010000132.1 GCA_024330325.1 Candidatus Nanosynbacter colneyensis
ACCCGATGGAGTTGATGAATAAGACTTCGGCCGACAGCTTCCGATTCTTGATGCTTTCAAGCCCGCTGACAAACGGCGAAAACTTTGCCTTAGCAGATAAAGACGTGATGGATGTAGCGCGTAAGCTTGGTATGATCTGGAATATGTACGACTTCTTCACGATGTACGCTGAAGTTGATGGCTGGGAGTTTAATGGCGATTTGTCAGATCCGCTTCATGATTTAACAAATCCGTTGGATATTTGGATTGTGTCGAGGTTGCATCAATTAATAACAGAGGTCGAGCGAGGTCTTGATAATTATAATCTACAGGACGCAACCAAGCCTATTTTGCCGTTCTTAGACGACGCAAGTAACTGGTACGTCCGACGTAGCCGCCGTCGTTTCTGGAAATCTGAAGATGACGGTGATAAAAATGACGCTTACCGCACGCTCCATTATGTTTTGGTGCGACTCAGTTATATGCTAGCGCCGTTTACGCCATTCTTAGCGGAAGAATTGTACCATAATTTGACGGGCGATAACGAGTCGATTCATCTTAAAGATTGGTTGCCGGCTGGTGAAATAGATAATTCAATGCTTCGCGACATGAATGCACTGCGTACTGCGGTGAATGATGGCTTGTCGAAGCGCGCATCGGAGGGAATTAAGGTGCGTCAGCCGTTGGCGTCTGTGAAGCTTATCAATACTATTTCTCAGGATACACCAGCGGAAGTTGCGCAGTTCTTGATTGATATTGCTAAAGATGAATTGAACGTGAAATCGGTTGAAATTGTTACAGATTCAGAGTTTGAGTCGGCGCAACCGAGTGTTGTTTATGACTTAACAATCACTCCTGAACTAAAGCGCGAAGGTTTGATGCGTGAAATCGTTCGCCACGTCCAAAGCGCGCGCAAGCAGGCTGGTCTGCAGATAGATGATCGAATTATATTGAGTATTTCTAGTGACGATTCTGAAATATCTCAAGCTGTTGGCGCTTTCGCTGACGTCATTAAATCTGAGACTCTTGCTGTGGAGCTGAATTCTGCGGCTGATGAATCGGAAAAATATGACGCCAAAATCGAGGGTAAATTGGTAGAAATTTCCCTGAAAAAGGCGTAAAGGGCAGTAAGTGAAGTGAGAATATCCTCCTCTTAGCAGGGAGGATGTTCTATTGACTTTTAATCGTACTTATGCTAATATATCATTGTTAATTGATAAAAATAAAAAAGTTATGCAAAATTTATTCAACAAATTATTTGGTAGTAAAGTAGGGTTTTCGCCAATTGACCCGCTAGCAGACGGACTTGCTGAAGAAATTATTAAAGAGCAGCGGGAGTCGCAGGCAATTCGGCTGGACGTTGACGAAATAGAAGATATTCGCAAGTTTTGGTCTCGTGCGGATGGTAACTTTGACGATTGATGATGTATAATTACTCTCACAAAGAGCTGAAAATGTAGGAGGTTCTATGATTACTAAAGCTATTATTCCGGTTGCGGGCTGGGGCACGCGAATGTTGCCGATTACCAAATCTATCGAAAAGTGTATGTTGCCGGTCGGTACTCGCCCAGTGATTGATTATATTGTGCAAGACGTCGTGCGAGCGGGCGTGAAGGATATTTACTTCGTAGTTGGCGAGCAGAGTACACAGGTGCAGAGCTATTATCGATCGAATATTCAATTGAACGATTATTTACGTCGAGCGGGCAAGCAGGATAAGCTTCCTCTGGTGGCGCCACTTCGCGGCGTCCGAATACATTTTTTAACTCAGCCGGGAACTGGTGGTTACGGCACAAGCATTCCAGTCGGTTTGGCGAGCGAATTTATTGAACAGGGCGAGTCGGCCTTTGTTATTATGGGTGATCAATTCTTTTGGCGTGACGACGGCGGCTCAAATGCGGCTGATTTGGCGGAGCTGGTGGAATCGCGCGGATTGTCGGCTGGGCTATTAGGAAATCCTGTCGAAGAGGAATTTATTCCACAAACAGGGATTATTGAAACTGACGATCAGGGCAATTTTGTGCGAATAATTGAAAAGCCAAAATTGGAAGAAGCTCCAAGCAACCTCAGTAATTCAAGCTTTTACGTCCTGAACAAAGAGATTTTTGAGTTGGCGCGAACTTTGCCGGCGAACCCTAAGAGAGGCGAGTTTGAACTAACTGACGCGATTAATGCGTACATCGATGGTGGTGGCGTGATTGTCGTTGGTGAGGCTAAGGGCGAATATATGGAATGCGGCTCGCCGAGCGGCTGGTTGAAGGCGAATAATGCTATGGCGAAAAATGCTGCTTGCTAACTTGACTATATCGATTTTTTGTGCTATTGTATAGTTCGTACATGGAAAAACATCCAAAACAAACAACTATGAACGGAGTCGAAATTAAGAATCCTGGCGAAGTGTTGTCTGCGGAGGGTCTTAAGAATCTTGTAGCTGAGGCTGGTATTGATGGCTCTACGCCAAAGGAGAGGGAGGACCAATTTAAGAATGTTAGCCTTGAGGATTTTGCTGGGCTTATCGATAATATTAATAGGGGAGTTCAGGGATCTGCTGATTCATTGATTTTAGAAGATGGCGTTATGAAAATAGGCGACAAGGAAACTATACCTGTTGAGTATCGCTACGAGGTGATGAGCGAATTGATGAGATTGATAAAAGAATCTCCTGATGATGTTAATCCGGAGCGGCTTGGTGATGTGGCTGCACTTGGTATTACGGTATAGTTTCTGAATCTCGAGATATCGCAAGGGAGCGTGGCGGCTTTATAATTAATGGCTATATTCCATATCTGCCCGAAGGTAAATCTCAGTCAAATCCAGAAGATGTCATTGCGTATTTAGGAAGTCTGCTGTCGTCTGAACATAAAGACGATAGGTTGTATACTGGACCTTTTGGTCAGGCACCACTTTATAAGTAATTGCTACTGATGTGTACTTGATTTTATCGCTAGTTTTTGATAGAATTATTAGAGTTAATTCATAATAATTAAGGAACGAAATGAAAGCAGTCGTAAAAATCTCTGGCAAACAATATCTTGTCAGCGAAAAAGAGTCCCTCTTGGTGGATCTCCTCCCTGAAGGCACAAAAGAACTCACTCTCGACGCACTTTTAGTGATTGATGGTGATAAAATCAAGGTTGGTACGCCAACTGTAAAAGGTTCTAGCGTTAAGGCTAAGGTCGTAGAAGCGGAAGTGAAGGGTGACAAGCTTCGCGTTATCCGCTACAAGAGTAAGAAGCGTGTACATAAAGAAACTGGTCATCGCCAGAAGTACACGAAGATTGAAATTACGTCAATCAAATAATCTGAAGAGCCGCTTTCGTAAAGGAAGCGGTTTTTTGATGTCTGTTATTTATGTTCTGCTCATGCTATAATTAAGGCAGGTAAAAAGGGGAACGAATGACAAAAATCATTGCGGTGACAAATCAAAAAGGTGGCGTCGGCAAAACAACGACGTCAATTAACGTAGCATATTTTTTGGCAAAAGCTGGCAAGAAAACATTGTTGGTGGATTTTGATCCACAAGGCAATGCCACTAGTGGACTTGGAATAGATAAACAGAATTTGGGCGCAACAATATCAGAGGTGATTATGCGACAAATTGACCTGGCGAATATTATATTGCCAACGGAATATAAAAATTTATCAATCGCTCCAGCTACACCTCATTTGGCGAATACGGAAGTGGAGTTGGCGCAGGCGCAGGGAAGGTTTGTTCGCTTGCGAGAGGCTTTGCAGAAGGCGACGGATTACGACTATATTATTATTGACAGTCCGCCGAGCTTGAGCTTGTTGACGGTCAACGGTATGATTGCCGCTAATTATGTATTGCTCCCAGTTCAGGCGGAATTTTACGCTCTGGAAGGGTTGGGACAACTTTTGGAAAGTATGAAATTGATAAAGAAGGGGCTTAATCCACCTCTGGAATTATTGGGCGTTTTACTGACGATGATGGACTCCAGGACTACATTATCTGGGCAAGTTCATGCTGAGGTTAAAAAGTATTTCCCAGATAAGATTTTCAAGAATAGCATTCCGCGAAATATTCGCTTGGCTGAAGCCCCTAGTCATGGCGCGCCAGTTGGTGCGTATGATCGTTTTTCAAAAGGTTCTCGGGCTTATAAGGCGCTAACGAAAGAAATTATAGAGAGGGTGGAGCGATGAAAAAAGGTTTAGGCAGGGGTTTTGGGTCATTGATTCCAACCAATTTGATTGATGAAACGTTTGATCCAACCGCACAACAGGATGTGAAAGTTTCTCATTTGAGAGATATTGCCATTGATCAAGTTGTCCCGGATCCAGATCAGCCGCGTCGCTTTTTTGATGAAAATGCTTTGAATGAATTGACGGAATCAGTGCGCGAGCATGGTGTGGTTCAGCCGATTGTTGTGACGCCAAAAGGCGATAAATATCTGATAGTGGCGGGCGAGCGACGTTGGCGTGCGGCGAATAGGGCGAATTTAACAGAGGTGCCGTGTATTGTCAGGAGTATGAGTGACCAAAATCGCTTGGAGATTTCTTTGATTGAAAACTTGCAACGACATGATTTGAATGCGCTTGAAACTGCGACTGCTTATCAAAAATTGCGCGACCAATTCAATATGACGCTGGAGGAAATTGGCAAGCGTTTGGGTGGCAAATCTATCAGCGCTGTTAGTAATACTCTGAGGTTATTGAAGTTACCGAAGTCTGTGCAGCAGGCGTTGTTTGAGGGGCGATTAAATGAAGGGCAGGCAAGGCCTCTAATCGGTTTGCCTGATGACGCTGCGGAAGATATTATGGAGCGAGCTATTCGCGAAGAGTGGTCAGCGCGACGGATTGAGCAGGTTGTTACTTTGTGGAAGCAAGCGAAGGCTAGTCCAATCGAGAACAAACGCCGCCCAGCAGATATGCCTCACGCAGATGCTGTTGAAAGTCTTTCAAAGCGATTCGGCACAGGTGTGAAAATTCGTACAAACGGCCGTGGAGCTGGTCAGATTAGTATCAGGTTTAAGGATAATCTTGAATTTGAACGAATAAGAGAATTACTCGAAAAATAATTTTTAT
>JANDWE010000008.1 GCA_024330325.1 Candidatus Nanosynbacter colneyensis
CTACCGATAAAATAGTTCGGCACGTACATATTGCTCAAAATTCGATGAAGTCTAGGCAACGCCAAATATGCCACAATTATCCACACAACAAAGAACAAGCCAACCAGCCACCAACCGCCCGTCGCCCAACCTTCTCTAAGCACTAACCACGCCAACCAAAACGACGCCAAACCTGCAAAGATAAAAAAGGATTGGTCTAACAATGTAGTCAAGGTCTTCGAGTAACGATCTTGCCTGGCTGCTATTTTTTTTGGAGTTTTTACTGAACTCATAGATTAATTATATCATTGAGGAGATTTCGAGCTACCAAACGCGCCTCGTCATCCTGACGCTTAAATACGTCGCCGCGCAAAATGATTTCCTCGGTCACTCGAATTGCTCGCTCCAAATCGTCATTGATAATCACGTGATAATACGGAACTTCAAGCGCGTAAGCCAACTCTTTTATCGCCGAGGCGTGACGCTTTGGCCACTCCGCCTGAAAATCTTCTTCGGTTGCGTAACGCTTTTTTAATCGCTCAATCCAAGTTTGACTATTTGGCGGCACAATGAAAATCGCAATGCTATCTGGCGCCAGTCGCTCATATTCCTCCACGCCCTGAACGTCAATGTCAGTGATTGCCACGCGGTTCTGATCATGCGCTAATTTCAGCTCAGCCACCGACGTCCCATAAACTGTACCGTGAACAAACTTTGCCTCAATGAATTCATTATTTTGTAGCATATTTTCGGCAGTTTGCGAATCAATAAAATGATAGTCAATTCCATCCTGCTCGGCGCATCCGTTATTTGTACGCGGCGCGCGCGTAGTGTGAGAAACAATATCGCGAAACTCTGTAGACTTCAGTAATTGTTTTTTTATCGTGTCTTTGCCCGCACCAGAAATTCCCGCGAGCAGCGCAATTTTCGTACTTTTAACCAACTCAATTGTCGACTCGGTTGGCTGATAATTTGTAATAAAATCTTCAATACTTGGCATAATATTTACCTATAATAACTCATCAAGTACAGATTGCCAATTGGGAAATTCAGAACTTCCAAAACGAATAAGCCGACCAGAAAACTCGCCCGCGCCATTCGCCGTCCGATCGTCAATCAAAATATCGCCTCGACTCAAATTCTTTGCTGACGAAAAAATAACCTTACGGAAGAAAACGTTATCCGAACCTTGGCCGCCAAAATACTTTTTCACCCACGCCAACTTATCACCCAAAGCCGTCGGATTTTCCCACGGAGAAGAAGATAAAATATATAAATCGTATTTGTCTTTCAGGGCATAAACCGCTTCGATAGCTCCAGGCACGGGTTCCATTAAAGAAAAAATTCCTGGAATATTATCGTGCTGACCAGTAAACTCATCAATCAACTCGGGCGATATCTTCGTTAAAGCAGATTTGAAATCCGCCAAAACGCCATCCATATCAATATAAACAATAGGTTTTTCCATAACTAATCCCTTTTTAGCATTACCATAAATGCTTCGCTCGGTATGTCGACTTTACCAAAGCGTTTCATTCGTTTTTTACCACGCGCCTGCTTGGCGAGAAGCTTCTTTTTACGACTGACATCGCCGCCGTAAAGATAGCCCGTAACATCTTTTCGATAAGCGCCGATATTTTCCCTGGCAATAAATTTACCGCCAATTGCCGCTTGCAATGAAACTTCAAAACTCTGACGCGGCACAACTTCCTTCAATTTCTTAACAATCTCACGCCCCAAATGCTGCGATTCCGACCGATGACACATCACACTCAGCGAATCAACCATTTCGCCCGCCACATAAAAATCGACGCGCACCAAATCTTCCACTTGATAATCCGCCAACTCATAATTAAACGAACCATAGCCGCTGGTGATAGATTTCAATTGATCATAAAAATCCGTCAACAAATTGGCAAGTGGCGCCGCGAATGAAATCAACGCCCGTTCGTCAATGTAACTCAGGTTTTTCTGGCGACCACGCTTACTCACGATCAACTGAATCACCGCACCGATGTAATCCTGTGGCACAACAATTTCACCGTCAATCCATGGCTCGCGAATCTCTTTTATTTGCACTGGGTCGGGTAATTCACTGGCAGACTTGATATCCAGCTCCTCGCCATTCGTCAAACTAACTTGATAATCAGTACTCGGATTGGTCACAATTAAATCCAAATTATATTCACGCTCTAGTCGCTCACGAATAATGTCCATAT
>JANDWE010000067.1 GCA_024330325.1 Candidatus Nanosynbacter colneyensis
CCTTTATGTGCTTTCGAGATTATCTCCTTAAATTGATATGCATCCAAACTGGCTACCCCAACCAATAAACCATCAAGTTCATCAATTGCTAAATAATCCGCGGCGTTTATTGAAGTAATACTTCCACCATAAACAACTCGAACTGATTCCGCCGCTTTTTTACCGTACAAATGAGAAATATGTCGTCGAATCATCTGTGTAGCTTTTTTTACATCAGACGCTTTAGCGCTGTCGCTAGTGCCGATCGCCCAAACTGGCTCATATGCAATAACCACTTCATCCAGCTCGTCCGCCGTCACGTTGGCTAAGCCACTAGTCAATTGATCAGCCAGAACATCCTTCGTTTCACCAAGAGTCTTCTCTTGAATCGTCTCACCAACACACAGAATCGGATGAATACGATTTCGAATTGCCGCCTGAACTTTCAACCGAATATCTTTTTCGCTTTCAATGAAAATATAGCGACGCTCCGAATGTCCAATTATCACATAATCAGCAATTCCACGAAGATGCGCCGCTGGAATTTCTCCCGTGTACGCCCCCGAATCTCGCCAATAGCAATTCTGAGCCGCCAACTTAGCGATTCGACGATTAATTTGTAAACTCAAACTCTGCAGCGTCAAAATAGTAGGCGCCAGCACCACTTCAACATCTCTATGCGAGGGCAGCGTGTTCATCAGCTTATGCAAATATAAGCTAGCCTCTTGCATATTGAAGTTCATTTTCCAGTTACCAATGATTAACTTTTTTCTCATGAGATAATCCTTATGCTTAGTTTATCACCTCAAACCGTATGCGTCTAGTAAACTTTCAATTCCAGGCAATTTTTTACCAGCCATCAAGGCCATGCTAGCTCCGCCACCAGTGGAAACATGAGTAAAATTGGCGCCGTCACGCCCGTCCCATTTCAATATAAAATCAGCTGTATCTCCGCCGCCGACTATTGAAACGACTCCTTTATTCTGGGCAATAGCTAGCGCCACTCGTGCTGAACCGATTGCAAAATTATCAATTTCAGCATAGCCCAGCGGACCATTCCAAATAACCATCTTCGCGCCGGCCAGTATTTTCGTGAATTTCTCAATTGTCTGACTTCCAATATCCAGCGCCATATCCGAGTTCTTTATTTTATCAATATTAACTTCTTGACGAGGAAAATCTTTAGAAATCTCTGGCGCAACCGCCACATCAATCGGCAAGACCAAGAAATCGTCAACATTCTCTACGCCAACCTTAGACGCTGCCAAATCATAAATTTCCGCGACAACCTTTTCCATTCCTGGCTCAAACACACTCTTGCCGACATTAAATCCACGACAATGTAAAAACGTGTTTGACATAGCGCCACCAATTAAAATCCGATCCGCCTTTTCAATCAGACGCTTAATCAGTAATATTTTATCACTAACTTTCGCACCACCAATAACCGCAACCAACGGACGTTTTGGCTTATTCATCGCCTCGGTGATAGTTACATATTCTTTTTTCAATAGTAATCCCGCTAATCCTGGAACACACAATGTAATCGCATGAGTGCTGGCATGTGTCCTATGCGCGACCGCAAATCCGTCTTGCACGAAATAATCCGCTCGGACAGCGCGCTGAATTGACTTGGCAAATGTTAAATCATCAGCCTCCTCCTCGTCATAAAAGCGTAAATTCTCCAACATAAGAATACTGCCTCGTGGCGCGCGGCGAACAGCTTGATGAACAGCTTCGCCCACACAATCATCCAGCAATTCTACCGGACGACTCAGCAACTTGGATAGGTGATCTGCGACGACTTTCAGGCTAAACTTAAGATCCTTACCTTTTGGTCGCCCCAGATGAGACATGATAATAATCTTGCAATTCTGCTCCAGCAAGTATCGGAGTGTGGGCAGCGAAGCACGAATTCTTAGATCATCAGAAATCTGACCACGCTTTGTTAGTGGCACATTATAATCTGCTCGCAGAAGAATAGTTTTTCCACGTAGATCAACATCGCGAATTGTTTGCTTCGGAAATTTTCTGCCCACCCAAATTCTCCTTATGACAACGTCTTGACTTGGATATTGTCGGTTTTGCCTGGCTCTGGATTGTGACCACTAACAAGCACAACCGTAACTGGGTCTGTGCCGAAATAGCCTTCTTGCTTCAACTCATCAGCTAGCTTAGTTGCTGCATTTGGGTCGTTTGGTCGAACATATGGACGAGAAGCGTACCTTAGCGCCAACTTTTGCGCAGTCTTCACATCTTCGGTTACACAAACAATTGGTAAGTTCGGACGATATGCGGCAACGTTAATTGCAGTAGCGCCAGTGTGCGTTTCCGCAATAATAGCTCGAGCTTTAATTCTCCTTGCCAATTGAGCTGCTGTGTAGCTTAAAATCGCGTCAGTTTTTTCACGCATTTCAGCCTTTTCTACCAACATCACTTCACTGTGTTCTTGAGTGTAAATAATAGTCTTGCGCATCGCGCGAACGGTTTCAACAGGATATTTACCATTGGCAGTCTCATCAGACAGCATAACTACGTCAGCGCCTTGGATTACGGCATTAGCAACGTCACTTACTTCAGCACGACTTGGCTCTGGATTATCAACCATACTACCCATCATTTGTGTTGCAACGATTACTAGCTTACAATATTTACGACACAAGGCAATAATTCGACGCTGTACAACTGGGACAATTTCCGCACCAGCTTCCACCGCCAAGTCGCCGCGAGCAACCATAATACCGTCACTAGCCTTAACGATTTCCTCCAAATTCTCTGGATCAACGGCAGACTTAGTCTCAATCTTGGCAATAATATTGGCTGTCGAACCCAGGTCTGTCAATCGACGACGCAAATCAATAATGTCATCAGCTTTTTGAATAAAACTCAACGCAACGTAATCAAAATCTTGGCTTGCGCCCCATTCCAAATCGTTAATATCTTTCTGAGTAAGAATGTCTCCACCAAAATCTGTGTCTGGCAAATTCAAACCCTTGCGGCTCATCAAAAAACCGTCGTTCTGAACTTCTACACGAATTGCAGTTGGGCTAACAATTTCTCGTACAACCGTCCTGATTTTGCCGTCAAACATGTAAAGTGGCTCGCCGACTTTCATCTTCTCCGCCAAATTGTACTGCACTGGCAAATTGAAGCTGCCGTCATGCTCAGTAATTTCTGAATCCAAGACCAACATATCGCCAACCTTAACATTCAGCATGTTATCTTTCAAAACGCCCAAGCGAATCTTCGGACCTTGCAAATCTTGTAGGATTGCGACAGGCTTGCCCAACTGTTTACTAGCTGTGCGCACCCAATCGATCTGCTCAATTCGCTCCTCGTTAGCGCCGTGGCTAAAGTTCATACGGATGCCGTTAACGCCGGCCTCCAACAATTGGTAAACCTTTTCTTGGCTGAACGTTGCTGGCCCAATTGTTGCTAATATTTTTGTTCGTTTAAATATATTATTGCTCATTTTTTAAATTATACCACGAAATAACAG
>JANDWE010000013.1 GCA_024330325.1 Candidatus Nanosynbacter colneyensis
GTGTTGGCTGATTGTCAATATTTTTATCGTAAAAATTCCGTAATGACTCCGGATAGTGTTCGTCGGGTGCGTCGTATAGGAACTTATCCTGCAGTAGTTTCTTCTGCTCGGGTGAAATATCATTAAAAAACTCTGGATGAAAATCATAAAACCATTCTAGGCGAGTTTGCAATTCTAGATATCTATCGTAGTTCATAGCTATATTATAATTCAGGGAATGACCCTTCTCCAAGTCTGAAGAGAGGAATGTCCTTGAGGATTATCTTCCGCTTGTTCAAGGACGGCTATATTTTATCCTAGAACAATTTTTACCTTGGTTATTTGTAGTTTTCTAAGGTCGATTACTTGCCAGTAAAATGATATAATTATATCAGTATGAAAGTTAGCTTAAATCTTATAAAACAATTGATTAATTTTGAGTTGCCGCCAGTTGATGAGCTGGTGTCGCGGGTAAATCAGCAACTTGGTGGTGTCGAGGAAGTGATTGACCTGAAAGCCAAATATGGTGGCGCACGCATTGTGCGGGTTGTTGAGTGCGAAAAGCATCCGAATGCGGATCGTTTGAGTGTGACTAAAATTGACGATGGCGGCGCGGCGGATGTTCCAAGGGATGACAATGGTTATGTGCAAGTGGTTTGCGGCGCGCCGAACGTTCATGCTGATATGTGGGCAATTTGGTTGCCGCCAAAAAGTACCGTCCCAGCAAGTTTTGATGACGCCGAGCCGTTCGTGCTGGATGCGCGACCGCTGCGTGGAATCTTAAGCCAGGGCATGCTGGCGGCGGCTGACGAGTTGGCAATTGGTACGGATCACGATGGAATTATCGAGATCAATGAGCGTGATATTCCGGCGGGCGTTACGCTTCAGGCTGGCGCGAGCTTTGCGGAAGTGTTTGGACTGGACGATTACGTGCTGGAAATTGAGAATAAGATGTTTACACACAGGCCAGATTGTTTTGGGCAACTTGGCGTGGCGCGCGAAATTGCTGGCATTTTTCATCAGCAGTTTAATAGTCCTGACTGGTATAATGCTATTCAAGAATTCGCAGATAGCGATGGCTTAGAGCTTGAAGTGTTTAATGAAGCCAATGAGCTTGCGCCCGCATTTTCTGTGATTGCTATAAAAAATGTAGATATTCATCCAAGCCCGTTGTGGTTGCAATGTCAATTAGTTGCAATGGGTGGCAAGCCTATCAATAACATCGTTGACGCGACAAACTACGTGATGTTTATGAC
>JANDWE010000100.1 GCA_024330325.1 Candidatus Nanosynbacter colneyensis
CTATTATAGTAGTAATGCTTATAAAATCAATAGAGTCATGATGAGTAATCGAATTATATTTCACAATTTTTCTGCCACTTATAACTGTAGTAGCTACGGTGCAGGCAGTTATACTAACGGTCAGCCATGTACTACTACTGGTCATCAAGAAAGCCATCAAGGAAGTAGCACTTCATATCAGACTGTTACACAATCTGGTAATCTTCTCGAAAACACCGGAGAATCTTTATTTATAGGTCTTGCAATCGGTGTATCTCTGATCGTTATTGCAATTATTCTATTGATAAATAAAAAGCGCCACTCCAAAAACAAGTAGCGCACTTATTTCATTATAAACGTCTATTACTGACGAGTGACTTTCACCATTGCGTCGCGAATAACTGAACCGTTCAAAGTATAACCAGCGCGAAGCTCCTCGGCAATAATTTCCTTATCGCCATCCGTCGATTCGTCAAATTGAACAGCCTGATGAAATTCAGGATTAAATAAAGTTCCAGGTTTGGCGTCAATTTTCTCCAAACCAATCTCCTTCAATTGCTTGTCAAGCTGCTTATTCAGACCAACCACTCCCTTAACCCACGCATTATCTTGAATCTCCTCTGGGACATTGGCAACAGCTCGCTCAATTGTATCAATAACTGGCAATAATTTCATCACAGACTTAGTTTGACCCAACTCGTGCGCTGATTGCTTTTCTGCATCCACGCGCTTACGATAATTCTCAAAATCCGCTCGAGTTCGCTGCAAATCCGACGTCAGCTCAGCAATTTCTTTCTCTAAATCTTCAACTTTTTTATTCTTCGTCATTTTTCCTCCTTTTAGCCACTACAAGACTTCTTCCAACATCGCGCCCGTACGACGCACCAGCTCCATCGTTCGACGATAATTTTGTCGCGTCGGACCAATCACACCGATGTAATTATCGCCACCAGACGATGACTTAAATTTACTTATAATCAACGTAGCGCCACTGCTTTTACCGATTGGGTTTTCGCTACCAATAAACACATTTAACGGCTCATCCGGCGCCGCTTCACGTAGCCACGGTTCGATATTGTCAATCAATTTAGCAACCGCCTGAACATGATCGCCGTCACCAAACTCTGGCTGACTGAACAACTGAGTCATTCCGTTCATATACAAACTCGAATCAAATGACGCAAAACCAAAATTACCAGTCATTTCCACCAAACCGTCAACCGCTCGACGAATCGCTTTATCTGAAGTATCAACATTTGAATTGACGTGCGCCTCAATTGCCTTCGTGCTACTATCAATACCGCTCGGCAATTCCGTCATTTGCGCTGCCGTGATTCCATTGACATAAAAACGATATCCCTTATCTGTCGGAATTCGACCCGCACTCGTGTGAGGTGCCTCAATAAATCCCATTTCCTCAAGTTTTGCCATTTCACTGCGAATCGTGGCGCTACTCACGCCAAATAATTTGGCTAGCGTTACACTACCAACTGGCGCCGCAATTTCAGCGTATTGCTCGATAATAGCGACAAGGATTGCTTGTTGACGTTCGGTCATAGTCCAATTATATCGCAAATCTAGCACTCATACAAGCAGAGTGCCAAGCCCTATCGTCTTTCCGTAAAGTAGCGCGCTGCATCCGAGGAAAACAACATCATGATCATAATATGCACGCCAATCGAAGTCAAAAGCAACATAATCGACGCATTAATTCGCCCAATTGTCACGGATAAAGATTCGGTGACAATGGCTAATGTCGCCACAGAAAGTAGCGAGATTCGCGCTCGGCTACTTCCTCGAAGTAACAGCCCAACCAGCACGATTTCCGCCACGACCAACAGTACATTAAAACTAGCCATCATTGACAGCATGGTATTCGCGGCATTTATATCAATTCCATCAATATTTGCAACCTGAACCAAAGTCGTCGGCCAGCTAGAAAAGTCCACCAGCATTTGCCCGATTGTGAATAACGACGCCAGAATCATTAGTCCGCCGCCAATTAAAATCTGCGGTGGTCGGCGACCCCAAAGCTCTTCCAATAAGGTTTCGTGATTTCGCGGATGACGATCATAAATTGTGCCGTCCATAATCACCCCGAGCCGCGTTGAAGCCGTGACATTATCGTCAGTCTTTATCCGACCGACTTCCAAAATCGGCAAATCGCCATCAGTGCGAATGGCATCTCCGAAACCGTTGCGCGAATGATAGCCCGTTGAAAAATCCTTTAATATCGTCACTCTAACATTTTTATTGTTACTTTTAACCGACTCGATAATATAATCTCTTTCAATATCAATATTCTCGTCAATCTTATGTGTGAACTGAAAAGTAAATAAAGAAAAGCCAATACTCTTATCGTATGTACCAGCCGCCAACCAATCAACTCGATGACCGCCAGGAAGAAGCCAGCCAGTTGGGCATCGCCAAAACCTAACATGATGACGACGCCTTGGATTGCCGTCAACTTCCTGCTGATAAGCAAAGTCCTGCCGCCTACCAAACAAAAATGCGGGCGACACTGGCGCATTTGGATAGCTACGACCACTCAGCACCGTAAGTGCCATTTTCCAAGCTGACCTTGGAGTTATGTCATCCGCCAAAACCCAGCCAGCCTCAGTCATTGCCTTATGGAGCTTTTCTTCCGAGCCGCGCACACTCAAATTGACAGGGTCGCTTAATAC
>JANDWE010000137.1 GCA_024330325.1 Candidatus Nanosynbacter colneyensis
TATTATATCAATGTCACACATAAAAGAATAGACACTCATCAGAATGTCTATTCTCGCTTAATAATCTAAGTCCGCTAAAGAGCCGTAATCGTTTGAACCATTGGGAGAGTATATGTGCCAGCTGACTGAGAAGCTGGAATAGCCTGAGTCAATCCAATTCCCGTAATGTAACCAGCCCAAACCTTGTCTGCACTAGCTGAGGCTGTCATTAATCTAACTGGATTACTTCCACTAAATGCAGTCGCAGCGTTTTTTAATACACCAGTACTTGAGCCAATTACTGGAGTGATTGTTCCCGCCGAAGGATTGACTGTTAATTGTCCGGTAGTAGCATTAGCATTATATTTATAAGTGTCAGATCCAGCAGAACGCCATTCACCAGACCCTGGCTGAAGAGCATTTAGAGTCAGAGTCCAGCCATTATTTGCGGCACCCGGATTTTCAACATAAATACGATTCTGATTATCTCCAAATGTTCCAGTTGAAGTCTGTTGCGAAAACGATACGGTTTTAGCTGCCATAGAAAATGTTGGATTATTAACCACGACATTGCTTGAATTACGAATGTCAGTACTCAAGACCCCAGGGTTAATTGTCTGGGACAACTTAGAGCTAGCGGTAGTTGCGGCATTAGCAACAGAGGAATTAGTCATATTATACAATCCCAATAGACCAACCACACCTACGCTCGCAATGATTAATAATGCTAATTTTTTCATTTTTTCTCCTTACTTAATTGATTTAATTTATTGTGCTAATAATTACTGTGGTTATTTTTTCATTCATCCCTCTTTTTCTGTTTTTTAACAATAAATAACATAATGAACGCCGCAACAATTACACCAATGCCAGCAGCCATAATCGTCCATAAATTAATTCCCGTATTAGCCAAAGCACTACTTATCTCTTTAACAATCTTTGGAATAACAATAACATCTTCAATGGTCTTTTTCGGAGTCGTAAATGAAAAATCAGCAAACCGCACCACTTCCGGAGATGTCGCATTAGCCTTCAGTTTAGTTGTAACGCGACCGTTATAGGTATGTTCTGGAGCTGGCGGCATAAAATTATCGCCTGGATGATTATTCTGCCAATTTGAAAAATCCAACGCCCATACATTTCCGTTAACTTTAAGCTCACTATCCCGTCCCAAAACAAAAGTCCTACCACCAAACTCAACCTTCAAATCGTGCTGACCAGTCGCGGGATTGGCTACCGTATGCACCGCATCATAAACACCATACACCAGTAGATCTTTCCCATTTACCAAATCAAACTTAGAGAATTTTGGCGGAAAAATCGGACAAATTGACTCATTCATCTGGCTACCTGTTTCCAGAGAATCATGAGCGCAATCAGTAATCACTTGCGACAAATTAGAATTAGCCGACGAGTCCGCAAAAGCCGAATAAGGACTACTCAAAGTAGCAAGTAGTGTTATGACGATGAATAATTTTTTTACTCTATTTTTCATACTCAACCTTATTGCGCTGTTACCGTTAACGTCATTGGCAATTCATAAGTTCCTGGTTTTTGATATGCTGGAATAGTCTGGTTTAATCGAACGTTCCGTAGCAAAAATGCGCACCCCAATTGGTTAGTTGACCCGCTGCTGCTCATCAACGTAACGCCGTTAGCCGTAGCAGTTCCTACCTTAAATTGAGAATCAACGCCCTTTGATATTCCTGATGTCTGGCAAGTCGACCCGCTCAATGAACTACCTGAAGCTAAGACGGACGACGTCCCAAAATTGACAGACAGAAATCCCTGATCGCCATTAGTGCCGTTGAACATATACGATTCCGTACCACCAGTTCGCTTCCACTTGGCGGTCGCGCCGTCAGATGCCGACAACACAACACTCCACCCAGAGCTGGTCTGTGTATTCGTCACTTCAATTTGCTTCGAGCTTGAGTTGGACAAGAGAGCGCTGGTGGCTACACTGCTATTACTCATAGTCGAGTTATCAAACTTCGTACCAGTATCCGCAATCGTGACGCCAGTATTATCCCTAAAACGAATATCTAACGACCCAGGAGCAGTCTTAAATTCTGGATACATTATGTAGCTATCAATACTAGATCCAGGAGCGGCAGTCGTGTCGGTTGCTACGCGGACGCAATAATTTTCGTTCCTATCAAGCCCCTTATCAACAAGCGCCAAATCCCACACACCCATTTCGCCAGCAGATATTTTTTGCGCATTCGTGAACGTTCCAGCCACTCCGCTTTTTCTCACCAGACTTTGAGGTCGAGAAGCGGTAGCTCCTGCCGGCAATTCTGGATCAGACGAGTTGCTATTGATATTAGTGCCGTCAGCGGGACCGCTCGCAGAATAAGCAAGTTTTGACACTCCAGTCACGACTTGCCAATCTGAACTACTTACCGCCGAACAAGTTGCCGCGCTGCCCTTTTTTGCATATTCGACACGCAACTTCATTGATGAAGAATCAATAGTTCCCCCTGGAGGCGCAATTAGCGTAGGACGTGTGACAGGACTATTACTCGACTGGCCATTCCCTACCTGACCCTTGTTATTATTACCCCAACAATACATCTCACCTGTACGTAAAGCGCATAAAAAGTCTTTACCTACATACATAGAAGTTTCACCGGAACTCGTAAATGGAACATTCACTTTTACGGGAGCGGGCAAAAATCCTGTGGCAGCCCCACTACCCATTTGACCATTAGAATTATCACCCCAACAATAAATTTCGCCAGTGTTTAATACCATACACGTAAATTCGCCGCCAGCGTAAATATTTTTAATAGTCTTTCCTCCAGAAAGGACACTACTACCAAAAGAAACTCTTGAAGCAATATTTCTATAACCCATCGCTGTAACGCCCAACTGACCCTTGTTATTTTTTCCCCAACAATACACTTCTTGACCACCAGAAATAACAGCACAGGCATGTGAATCACCAGCAGATATTGACTCAACTTTTTTTCCATTGAAACCTTTGACTGCAGTAGGATATTGAGTTTTACCGGTAGCAAGTCCTACTCCAGTCCTTCCCTTATCATTAGACCCCCAACAGAATGCCGTGCCTTCAACCGTCGAAGCGCACGTAAATTTATCTCCTGCAACAACCTGTTTAACCGATTCCGTCCCAAAGTTACCCATATTAACCGCTGTTGGCG
>JANDWE010000099.1 GCA_024330325.1 Candidatus Nanosynbacter colneyensis
ATTCAGAACTTTCCAAACGTTCCGCTTATTACGAAAATAAGATTTTCACCAAATCTGGCAATTAGCCATTGTAGCCATTCGGATTATTGCTTTGCCAATTCCAAGCGTCGCGGCAAGCATCTTCAATTGTCAATTCTGCTCGCCAACCTAATTCTTTTTCTGCCAATCCTGGGTCTGCATAGCACGCCGCAATGTCACCTGCTCGACGTGGCGTAACTTGATACGGAACATCGCGACCAGACGCTTTCTCAAACGCCTTCACTAATTCCAAAACTGAAGTGCCACGACCGGTGCCGATATTATAGACTTTATATTCGTTCGGTCGGCCTAAATTCTCCAGAGCTGCCACGTGAGCCTTTGCCAAATCAACCACGTGAATATAATCGCGCACACCAGTTCCATCTGGAGTATCATAATCGTCACCAAAAACGCTCAAATGGTCTCGCTTACCAACAGCAACTTGTGACACAAACGGCAGAAGATTGTTCGGGATTCCTGAAGGATCTTCCCCAATGCGACCACTCGGATGTGCGCCAACTGGATTAAAATAGCGGAGAGATGTAAATTGCCAATCTTGATTCGTCGCAGAAATGTCGCGAAGCATTTGCTCAATCATCAACTTTGTTTGACCATATGGATTCGTGGCGGACAACGGCATATCTTCGGTAATTGGCAATCGAGCTGGGTCGCCGTAAACTGTTGCCGAACTAGAAAACACCAGTTTCTTCACACCAAATTCTTGCATCACATCAAGCAAAACCAACGTGCTTTCGAGATTATTCTTATAGTAAAGAAGCGCCTTTTCAACCGATTCACCAACCGCCTTCAACCCAGCAAAATGAATTACAGCGTCAATTTTCTCAGTCTTAAATAATTCTGATAGTCGCTGATGATCACACAAATCAAATTCATGAAACGGTATTGATTGACCAGTGATTTCTTCAACTCGCCTCAGACTCTCGACGGATGAATTTGATAAGTTATCGACCACCACTACGTTATGATTTGATGATAATAGTTCGATGATAGTGTGACTGCCGATATATCCAGCGCCACCAGTGACAAGAATATTCATACACTTAACATATCACAAAATGACTATTTATTTTATTAGCACTCTTGCACTGAGAGTGCTAATTTGCTATGATAGCTATATCAAATTTCACCATTCTGTCTTTTGCCGGGGCGCAACAAATTAGAACTAAAAACCAAAAGGAGGATTTTATGCCACCAAACATGAATCAAGAAGAAACAACTAAACCACTCGAGAAATTCGGTACAGATATAACAGCATTGGCGCGAGAAGGTAAACTCGATCCAGTGATCGGTCGAGATGAAGAGATTCGACGCACTATGCAGATTTTAAGTCGCCGCACTAAAAACAATCCCGTTCTCATCGGTGAGCCGGGAGTTGGCAAAACCGCAATTGTTGAGGCGTTGGCGCAACGAATTGTCAAAGGCAACGTTCCCGCTTCACTGAAGGATAAGCGACTAATTTCCCTGGAAATTTCCAGTCTTCTGGCGGGCGCTAGTTTTCGTGGGCAATTTGAAGATCGATTGAAGGCTGTTCTGAAAGAAGTAGAAGATGCGGCCGGTGAGATTATTCTTTTTGTCGATGAAATTCACACCATGGTTGGCGCTGGAAAAAGCGAAGGCAGCATGGACGCGGGTAATATGTTAAAACCAGCGCTGGCTCGCGGAAAATTACATATGATTGGCGCGACAACGCTCGCTGAATATCGTCAATATGTCGAAAAAGACGCCGCCTTAGAACGAAGATTCCAGCCAGTTTACGTTGGCGAACCAAGCTTTGACGACACCGTCGCCATCTTGCGCGGATTGAAGGAAAAATACGAAATTCATCACGGAGTAAAAATCGCTGATGACGCAATCGTAGCAGCCGCCAGATTGTCCACAAGATATTTACCCGACCGATTCTTGCCAGACAAAGCAGTCGACTTGCTTGACGAGGCAACCAGCTCACTCAAAATGCAATTAGAAAGCGTGCCAATTGCGCTGGATCGATTGAACAATAGACGCTTGCAATTGGAAATCGAGGAAGCGGCGCTGAAA
>JANDWE010000015.1 GCA_024330325.1 Candidatus Nanosynbacter colneyensis
TGATAAAAGAGATCGATTTGTCGAACATTGGGATTAATAAGGCGCCGAATAATAGTAGAACTAGCGGAAGATTTTGCAGGACGGCCGACCATAAATTGTCAGATTTGCCACCAGCTAATCCGTTGACGAAATAAAAAATTATCTCGTCGATTTGCGAATTTTTAAAGACTATATATTTATAGCGCGCCGCAATTAAGCAAAATGCCGCCAAAAAAAGCAAAATGATTGATATTGATTTAATCCAGAAACGTTTGGTAAATTTAATTTTTCTCACCATTCTATTATATCACTTACGTTTTTTGAGGATGAAGGGGTATAATAAAAGCATGAGCAAGAATAAGACGCGCACATTCGGGATTAGTTGGTGGATTGGGCTGGTTTTATTTGCGGGGATGATTTGTTTGATGTTGGGCGATATTTTACATCGAGATGGCGTAATTGGCTCAAAAACTGATGTTTTGGTGATGGGCACGAATGCTGGATTTAAGCCGTTTGAATATATTGATAATAATCAAGTGGTTGGTTTTGACGTTGATCTGGCGAGGGAAATTGCTAAAAGCTTGGGCAAAGATTTGAAGGTTGAAGATATGTCGTTTGACGGGCTACTTCCGGCGTTGGATAGTGGGCAAATTGATATGGTGGCGGCCGGAATGACAGTGACGCCTGAGCGAGAAAAAAATGCGCTGTTTTCGGATCCGTATTATTCGGCGTCACAGAGGATAATTGTTAAAAAGGGCAGTCCGATTCGCAATAAATATCAATTGCCAGGGCGAAAAATTGGCGTGCAGCTGGGTACGACTGGCGATACTTTGGCGTCTAAAATTGCTGGCGCATCAGTCACACAATTCCAAACCGCGCCGAGTGTTTTGCAGGAATTAAGTTCGGGAAAAATTGAAGCAGTTATTCTGGACGACGCTCCCGCAAAGCAGTATTCGGCTGGATTTTCTGACTTAGAAAGCTTACCGGGCGCGCTCAGCGATGAAAGTTATGCGATTGCTATTAAAAAGGACAATAAAGATCTCTTGGAAAAGGTTAATAAAGAAATTGCCAATATGAAAAAAGATGGTCGCTATGAAAAGCTGATCCGCAAATATTTTGGCGAGGAGGCTAAATCGTGAATTTTTGGGAAGTGATTTTTGGCGGCGGTCGATGGCTATTTTTATGGCATGGATTAGAGGTGACGCTGGTTTTGACTGTGTTGTCGCTGATTTTAGGATCGGCAATTGGTGTGCTTGTCGCCCTGATGCGCACGTCGAATTTACGACCATTTGGCAGGATGAAAACAAGCAGACTCGCGAACTTTAATCCGCTGGCCAGTCTGGGAAAAATTTATGTCGATATTATTCGCGGCACGCCACTTTTGGTCCAGTTATTGATTATGTATTACGTTGTTTTTGGGTCGTATCAATTTATGCCGAAGATTTTTGTGGCGGCGGTGGCGTTCGGGATAAATAGCGGTGCGTACATTGCTGAGATTATTCGTGGCGGAATTCAGAGTATCGACAAGGGGCAAATGGAAGCGGCCAGGTCTTTGGGTTTGAGCAATTGGCAGGCAATGCGGCTAGTTATTTTGCCGCAAGCAATGAGAAATTCGTTGCCGGCGTTGATTAGTGAATTTATCGCGCTATTAAAGGAAACTTCGGTTGTTGGTTGGATTGGTCTGAATGATATTATGCGAGGCGCGGACAATATTCGTTTTCAAACGGCGACAGCTTTTCAATCGCTATTTGCCGCTGCGGCGATGTACTTAATTTTGACGGCGATTTTTACGCGAGTAATGGCGCGAGTAGAAAGGAAATTGAAGCATGACGATGATCAGCGTTAAAAACTTGAAAAAAACGTTTGGCACAAATCGAGTTCTTCGCGATATTGATGTGGAAATTGAAGAGGGCGAGATTGTCGTGGTGGTTGGCTCGTCTGGTTCTGGCAAGTCGACGTTCTTGCGTTGTCTGAACTTGCTGGAGGAACCGACTTCGGGTGAGATTATCGTCGATGGAGTGAAAATTACTGATCCACACGTAAACTTGAACGCCTTGCGTCAGAATATTGGCATGGTCTTTCAGCAATTTAATCTGTTTCCAAATTTGAGTGTGATTGAAAATATTAAATTAGCTCCGAAAAAACTGCGTAAATTTTCAGATCAAAAAGCGACAAAATTGGCGCGAAGTTTATTGGACGATGTTGGGCTATTAGATAAAGCGGACGCTTCGCCGAATAGTTTGTCTGGCGGTCAAAAACAGCGGGTGGCGATTGCCCGGGCGCTAGCTATGGAACCGAAGATTATGCTTTTTGATGAGCCAACTTCAGCGCTAGACCCAGAGATGATTGGTGAAGTTTTGGACGTGATTAGGAAAGTTGCCAAAAAGGGAATGACGATGGTGATCGTGACGCACGAAATGAAATTTGCCCGTGAAGTCGGTACGCGGATGATTTTCTTAGACAAGGGCGAGATTATCGAAAATGGGACGCCTGAACAAGTTATGGATCACCCGAAGACTGAACGTGCCAAAAAATTCTTTGCTAAATAGTCTAAGCAGCCCAGCTATAATTCGCTTAGAACTGGAACTTCTGTCAATCTGTTAACCAGCTGGTCCAGATCGGCCTCTGTCAGATAACTCGGTAAAATTCGCGTCGTTTTCGGATCAACAAAGCCGCACTTGGCTACTTCCTCGACGCCGTGCGATGTTTGCTCCAGGTCAATGTGCTGGTAATCTTGCCAGTTGGTGATGAGGAAGAAAAATTCCAATTGTTCATTCGGGCCATGTGCTGATTGTTCGCCTGATTCGGCGAATTGCTCGACGAATAACAACTTACCGATTTCTGGTTTGACGCCAGTTTCTTCAATCATTTCTCGACGCAAGCCATCTAACAAGCTTTCGCCCATTTCCAAGCCACCGCCCGGCGTACACCAAAAATTACGCCCTTTGCCATTATTGGCGGTCAATTGTTGGCAGAAAATTTCGCCGTTTTCATTGATAATAATTCCGCGTACGTTTACTCTTCGTCGCATAAAACCTCCTTTGATTGCTAATAGCCAGAGGTTCAATTAAGCTGAACGTACGCCCAATAATTTCATGGTCGGGGTGACTGGATTTGAACCAGCGACCTCACCGTCCCGAACGGTGCGCGCTACCGAGCTGCGCCACACCCCGACGCTAAAAACAGTATAAAACTAACAGATATTTTTGTCCAATTGTAATTATTAAAATGGAATCAACTAGTCCTAAAATGATATAATATAAGAT
>JANDWE010000057.1 GCA_024330325.1 Candidatus Nanosynbacter colneyensis
ACGCCAAAGTGCGAAAGAAGCTGAAGAGAAATAATTTTTCTCGGTAACGATAAATCCCCTTCGAAAGAGAAGGGGATTTTCTTTTACTCTAAAGCCATGGTTTTATTAATGCCGCATACGCTTTTATGTTTTTAGTATGGAAATATCCGCTAAGGTAATGTATAATTAACAGAGTTAAGAATTGTTAGTGACTATGAGGGGCTAAAACATGAATTGGAGAATAATTTTTCGCTCGCTGAAAAATAAAGATATGCAAAAACGACTATTTATCGTCGTGGGAATAATCGTTGTTTATCGATTATTGGCACACATTCCAGTGCCATTGGCGGAACCAACGCAACTGCGTAACGCGATTTCGTCGGTGCTTGGGCAATCTGACCTCGGTGGAATTTTGAACTTGCTATCCGGTGGCGCGTTGTCGAGCTTCTCTCTGGTGCTGGTTGGGCTTAGCCCATTCATTACCGCTAGTATTATCATTCAGCTTCTGACCAAAGCCATTCCAAGGCTTGAGGAACTACATAAAGATGGCGAATCTGGACGTCGAAAAATTCAGCAATGGACACGTGTTATTACTGTGCCACTTGCTATTGTCCAGTCAATCGCTTTCATCTTCATCTTAAGGCAAACAGTTCTTCAAGGTGGTAGTACGACATTAGCCGACCCTACGATGATGGAATGGATCGTTTCAATCACTTCAATGACAGCAGGCTCTGTCCTTCTGATGTGGCTCGGTGAGTTGATTACTGAGCAAGGAATCGGCAACGGTATTTCTATCGTAATCTTCGCTGGTATCATTAGCCAATTGCCACAAATGCTCGCGTCATTAATCTCCTCTCTGTTCAATACTTCATCTGGCAGCTTAAATGTCTTCAACTGGTTCACTCTCCCTGTAAACCCAGTTATGTTCTGGACGATATTAATCATGTCAATCGCCGGACTTATCGTCCTTTATTTCCTAGTTAAAATCAACGAAGCTCAGCGAGTTATCACGATTAACTATGCAAAGCGCGTTCATGGAAACAGTAATTATGGTGATGTAAAAAGCATTTTGCCGGTTAAGTTGATTGCTGCGGGAGTTATTCCGGTCATCTTTGC
This sequence comes from Candidatus Nanosynbacter colneyensis, assembly GCA_024330325.1. Lineage (GTDB taxonomy): Bacteria > Patescibacteriota > Saccharimonadia > Saccharimonadales > Saccharimonadaceae > Nanosynbacter. Next base: position 1,096 of record JANDWE010000057.1, read on the forward strand.
GGTTGCGTTTCTGAGCTTGCCGCAATTTGTTGGTCAAGTTATGAAAGCGTCTGGTAATGCCGACCTTCTACCGACCGCCAACAAATTGATCACTTGGTTCCAAGCTCCAAACGCGGGCTCATTCACCGGCAGTACCGCAGAAGCATTTATTTACCCAACGCTATACTTTATCCTGGTTATCGCCTTTACATATTTCTACACTGGAATCGTCTTTAACGCTAACGAAATTGCCGAAAATTTGCAGAAGCAGGGCGGATTTATTGAAGGCGTGCGTCCAGGCGCTCAGACTGAAAAATACCTTATGAGGACTGTCAACCGCTTGATTTTGTTCGGCTCAATTGTCCTGGGAATCGTGGCTATTCTGCCATTCGTCGCGGAATATCTCACGTACAATTTGACAGGCTTGCAAGGTTTGCGCTTGTCAATTGGTGGTACTGGAATCTTGATTGTCGTATCAGTTGCCCTTGAAACGCTGCGACAAGTCAACTCTCGTGCGCTGATGGTTACGTATGACGACTTTGATCCAGACGAGCTGCTTGATAGCGATAAAAAGAAGAATAAGAAGCGTCGTTTGTTTAAGAAAAAATAATTGACATTAAAAATCCCCGCCGAAAAGCGGGGAATTCTTTTTGCGAATGGATTATCGTATTTTGTAATCGTAAGATAAATTGTCGCCAACTTTTTTCTCATTTTGGCAGACTGGCGCAATTTCATTACTAATATTATTTTCATCAACCATCTTGCAGCTCGGAATTTCAAATAGGTTAAATTGATTGGTTGGGGAAATCGCTTTCCATCCGTCGTCTTTCTTAACTGCAAACATTCGCGCCACAGAATTGCCGCAACCATAGCCCAGCAACAACTGTCTCTCATCT
>JANDWE010000044.1 GCA_024330325.1 Candidatus Nanosynbacter colneyensis
GCCATATGCATCATAATCGGCACCCAAATTGCGCCAGTGTATTCCCTGGTCGCACACATCACCAAGCTTAAAGTAAATGTATCAACTGCCACCGCCCATTGCAATGGTGAATCTGGACCAACCCAAAGATGTGCCGCGCCAAACGCTATGCTCGTTACGATAATCGATGGCCAAATCGAGAAAGAATTGCGCAACTTGCCATAAAGATATCCGCGATACAAAAGTTCCTCAACAATTGGCGCCAGCACCACCAACACAACAAACGCCATGATAAATTGCCAATGAGTCGCCAGCATACTCTGACTGAACGGTATGGACTGCTTCTGTTGCATATCCACCGAAAAAACACCACTAGCAATACTCATCGTAATCATAGTGAGCAAAAAATACGCCACAAAAGCAAACGGCGAAATAAATATCTCCAAAAACGTTGGCCAGTCATTCACACCCAAATTGCTCAAAGTTGTTCGGCGTTTCTTAACCAAAAACGGCACACCAATCACGACAATTAGTGACAAAATATATATAACAACCGAAAGCACCGTATTAAAAATAACTGGATTCGCAGAACCGAGAGGTACGCCGATTTTTATCAAAACACCGACCGCCAATGAAACAATAACTTCCACCGCCAAAAATACGCCATAAACCCAAGCTGGAAGCGCCAAAATCAGCCACCATTTGCGGTTTTTTATTTTCTTAGAAGAGTTTTCCAACATCACTGATCGTCACCAAAATTGTTAAGATTAATAGAATCAACATACCAGTTGCCTGAATATTTTCCTCGCGCTCTTTCGTCAGATCTTTCTTAAATAAGCGGAAAATCGTCATCGTGAACCAGCGACCACCGTCGAGCGCTGGGATTGGTAAAATGTTCATCACAGCCAGCGTCAGAGAGATTAACGCCGCCACGAAAATAATGTACTCAATTCCAGAATTAACGACTGACGGGAATAATACTCCCAGTATGCCAATTGGTCCTGCTACGCTCCCGCTGACAGAGGCCAAATCAGATCGTGCAGATTCTTTTGATTCTGCGGAGCCAAATATTTGTCCAATTGATCCGTGCACGGTTTTTACCAATAACACACCAACGCCTTTGATAGTTTCATATGACAATTGCCCAGTAGTCGCCACGCCCACAATAGGCGCCGACCATGTGCTATACATTTTCTCCGTCTGCCCCGGAATAACGCCCAGATATCCGCTTCCCTTCACGGACTTTTCATCATTCAGCTTGACGTCAACAGCCAACTCTTTGCCGTCACGCTTGTATTTGACGTTGATTTTTTTGCCAGCATTCTCCTTCGTTACAATTAGCAACTTTCCCGCCTCTGCAAGCGACTGACCGTTTATCTCAATCAGTTCGTCATTAACCTTAAGTCCGGCTTTATCGGCAGGCGAACCCGGCGTAACTTTCGCTATCGCCACCGGTGAACGCCTAACCTCTGTATCAAATGGCAATTGTACTTGGTTCGACAGGATTTTCGGCATACCAATTACCGCAAGAATCGTGAACAAAACAATCGCAGTTATCCAGTTCATCATGACGCCAGCCAGCAGAATCTTCGTCTTCACCCAAAATGTCGATCCGCCATATGTGCCCTCGCCTTTTGCGGAATCGTATTCGCCTTTCAATCTGACAAACCCACCAAGCGGCAGCCAGTTCAAGCTAAACGTTACGTCCTCGCCCAAGAAACTTCGCTTTACTTTCCATTTTTTTGCAGCAGGCGGAAATCCGATCCCAAATTCCTCAACCTTGACACCGTTTCTCTTGGCGACAATAGCATGACCTAATTCATGCAAAACCACCAATAAAATGAGAACAAATAGCCCTAAAAGTACTCCCCAAATGATCATTTTCCAAACCGCCTATTCCGATTAGCATATTCCTCTAAAATCACCGACACGTCATCAACTGTCATGTCTGGCCAATTCTTCTCAATAAACATCAATTCGCTGTACGCCGAGCGCCACAACATAAAGTTGCTGAGCCGTTGCTCACTAGACGTTCTAACAATCAGATCACACGGTGGCACCTCTGGCGCGTATATATTTTCAGCAATCAACTCAGGCGTGATTTCCTCAGCAGAAACTCCAGATTGAACAATTTTTTTAACCGCATCAGCAATTTCCAAATGTCCGCCATAATTTAAGCACAAAACCAGTTCTCCATTTTTCAGATCGGCAGTCTTTTCCTCAGCCTCGTCAATCGCTTTGATCAATTGATCCGACAAGCCTTCCCTGGATCCAACAACCCTCAAGCGAACCTCGTTTTCGATAAATATCGGCAGGTCAGCCTTCAGTATGTTCAATAGCAATTTCATCAAATGTCGGACTTCTTCCTCTGACCGCTTCCAGTTTTCCGTACTAAAAACGTAAGCACTTGCGTATTTTACACCTCGGTGAAGAACCTCCAACGCCACGTCTTTTAACGCGTTATAGCCCGCCAGATGTCCTTCATATGTCGGCAGACCGTGCTGTTTTGCCCACCGCCGATTTCCATCAACAATAAATCCGATATGCCGCGGCAAACTCACATTTTCACTCATTATCCGCCCTCCATTCATCAATTAATTTCACATCTTGAACATCTTTTTCGCGGCTGCGCCATTTTTTCCATTGATATAAAAACTCTAAATTGACGAACCTCACGCCATCATATTCCACCGCGTAATCAAGCAAATCATCATAGCTAACAGCCTGCCCATCAAAATCCCAGCCGTCCCAAACTTCAGCCGAACCATCATCTTTTACAAAATAAAAACGCTGGTTATAACCAAACTTTTTAGACCAATCATCACTTTCCTCAGAGAGCTTTTTCATCAAATCAGAACTCGCTGCAAGATCAATATCACTAGCTGGACGAATCCCCAATTGATCCAAAATTCCGCTACCAATAACAATAATTTGATCCAACGGCAAATCCAATGCCTTCACTTTGTCGGCAAAAGTTTCGCTCATTAAACTGTTAAGACGTCCTTTTCTTTCGCCTTAAACGCCTCGTCAATTTGCGTCTGCATTTTACTCATTAAGCCGTCAATTTCTTTCTCTACACGCTTCAAATCGTCTTCACTCAGCTCTTTATTATCCTTCATTCGCTTAGCGTCCTTAAGAGCATCTTGGCGAATATTACGC
>JANDWE010000001.1 GCA_024330325.1 Candidatus Nanosynbacter colneyensis
AAATCGTCATCGCCAAGCTCCATCAGCTCCACCATATCACCAACCTGCACCGTCAAAGTCTGCCAAGGCTCGACGGTCTGACGAAGACTGGCGGCTTGTTTCGTTAATTCTTGGGCGTAATCAGGATTATTCCAAATTTCTGGCTGGTTCAATTGATCATCCAGCTCCGCCAATTTCTGCTCCAAATCAGAAAACTTCAGCGCTTTTTTAGCCTGTTCAATTTCTTTTTCTAATTCACCAATTTTCTTTTTTAGCGGTTGCATATATTTTATTGTACCATTTTTCAGCGCTCAATTCTCTGTTAAAATAAAAAGATGGATAAAGATATTGAGAAAATTCTATTTACGAACGAAGATATAAAAACGGCAGTTCAAAAACTTGGGAAAAAATTGACCGAGGATTATCACGATAAAAATCCTGTCGTCGTGGGTATTTTACGCGGCGCGGCGCCGTTTATGATCGACTTGATACAAGCGATGGATTGCTATATGGAAATTGATTTCATGGCAGTTTCCAGCTACGGCGATGACACAAAATCTTCTGGATCTGTAAAAATTATCAAAGATTTGGATACCGACGTGGCGGATAGGCATGTGTTGATAGTTGAGGACATAATTGACAGCGGTCGAACCGCCCAGGCGCTAAGAGAATTATTTGCCGCAAAAAATGCTGCGTCGGTAAAAATATGCTCGCTATTAGACAAGCCAGCGCGGCGCGAAGTTGATGCAAAAGCTGACTATGTCGGCATCGATACACCGAATGAATTTGTCGTTGGCTATGGTTTGGATTTTCGCCAGCAATATCGCAACTTACCATACATCGGCGTCTTAAAACCAGAAGTTTATCAAGATTAAAGTTCTTCTACGGCGGTGACAAATTGCTCGCCGCGATCAGAATAACTCTTAAACATATCAAAGCTGGCAGCTGCTGGGCTAAGAATCACCACGTCGCCAGATTGCGCTTTATTTTTGGCTAATTTGGCAACTTCTTTCATTCCTGCCATCTTCAATTGGACAATTTCGCAATCAACCTTTTCTTCTCTTAAAACTTCCCTAATTTCATCAGCGTTAGCGCCATTGATAATTACCAGCCGCACGTTTTGTCGGGCAATTTCTTTTGCTAGTTCAGAATAGTCCGCGCCTTTATCTGAGCCGCCCAAAATCAAAATTTTCGGCTCCGCAAAAGCTTTTAATGCCGCAATCGCACTGCCCGGAGTTGTCGAAATGCTGTCATCGTAATATTTCACGCCGTATTTTTCAGCAACAAACTTCAATCGATGTGGCAACCCCGTAAACTCGCTAAGCCCCTCCTTTATCTTATCATCCGACACGTTCGGCAAAATCGATTTCACCGCCGCTATCGCCGCGCACGCATTGTCGACATTATGTTTACCCGGCAGGCGAATTGCAGAAATTATATCGTCCGAGAGAACAAATGGATATTCCTTTTTCTGCGCCAAACTCGCGGATGCAATCGACGAGCTAAACTCATTTTGAGAATTATAGACAACATAATCGTCCGCAGTTTGGAACTTGGCAATATTCGCCTTTGCCGCCAAATAATCATTAAAATCAGCGTGGACATTCAAGTGGTCAGGTTCAATCATCAGCACCACGGCAACGTGCGGAGATTTCTGCAAATCCCACAATTGAAAACTGGACAATTCGTAAACGACAATGTCATTTTTCTCAATTTTTGGCAAAATGTCCAAAGCTGGCACACCAATATTTCCCACCAAATGAACGGTTTTACCCGCCGCGCGCAAAATCGACGAGATAAAACTACACGTCGTGCCCTTGCCTTTTGTACCAGTCACGCCAATTATAGTCGCTGGGCAATTGGCAAAAAACTCATTTGTCGCCGACCAAATGCGACCGTTAGTCTTTATCTTTTTTGGCGGAAGACTCGGCGACCTAACGATTAAATCCGCATCCTCCAGCCCCGAAAATCCCGTCTGATAAGCCACATTTTCCGGCAAATTATCTACTTTTTCACGCTCGTCCGCCACCAAAAAATCAGCTTCCGGAAACTTCCCCCGAAAATACCGCAGATTAGATTGACCTTCAACACCAAAACCAGCAATGACAATTTTCATAACCTGATTATATCACGGGCAATTTACGATTACACCCTAGAACAGCTTGTCGAGCTTATCGTACAGCTTTGTTAATAGCTCTTTTTCTTCCGAAGTAACTGCTGCCAACGTCCATGTGTTGGATGCAAAAAATTGACGAGCCGTTTCAATCAACTGATCAGGAGTTACCGCCAAAATAGAATCTGGAACGGCGGCATAATCTCTCACGAAATCATCAGCAAAATATCGTCCTACGTAAAAATTGCTTACTTGCCCAACAGTTTGAGCACCCATTTGATAACGACCCAACGAATACGACTTCACACTTTCCAAATCTTCATCAGAAATAGATCCAGCCAAAACTTTCTTTAACTCTCTCACGATAATATCAAAGAGTTTTTCTGCAGTTTCAACATTTACTTGTCCGCCAAAATCCCAAGCCGAATCGTAAAAACCAATCGACGTGTCACTAAAAATACCATACGCCAAGCCTTTTTTACGAGCCGCGCCAAAAATCCGTGAGCTCATCGTTCCAGTCAAAATATGGTTCAATGCGTTCATGGCCGTGACTTCTTCATCGCTTAACTCGCGCGGAATCATCATTGACCAACCAAACGTCAAATTCGTCGCCTCTTTTCGTCTGACTAAAACCGGATTAGCCCTGCGCGGTTCATCGCGCGGAATAACGAATCGCTCGCCCGTCTCTAATTGCCACCCCTCAAGGTGTTCTTTAAT
>JANDWE010000104.1 GCA_024330325.1 Candidatus Nanosynbacter colneyensis
GGCACTAAGTTACCAAAAGAAGCTAAACTGCATTCGTAAAATACTATGGGGCGCGTTCGTAGTACAGTTACGAAAATAAATCAGCGGCTTAATGTGAAATTGGCTGCTACGATCCTGGCGGGCTCGACGTTGTTGTCGAGCTTGCTGGGGTTTTTTCGCGATCGTTTGCTCAACTCTGCCTATATGCCAAGCGAAAACGGAGCGCTGGCGGGATACCCGGTTGGACTAGACGCTTATACGGCAGCTTTTATGGTGCCAGATTTTATGTTTGCAGTGCTGGTTTCTGGTGCGCTTAGCGTGACGTTCATTCCAGTTTTTAATGAGCGCTGGGTCAAGGGCAATAAGCAGTCGGCTTGGCAAATTAGCTCGAGTATGATTAATTTTATGGCGCTAATAACTATGGCGGCGTCGGTGTTGATTATTATTTTCGCTGATCCGTTGATGAAGTATTTAATCGCACCTGGTCTGAGCGAATCTGGTCATGCTTTGGCGGTTAGTATGATGCAAGTGATTGCGGTTAATCCGTTTATTTTTGCGGTTGCAGCGGTGATTGCTAGTATCCAGCAAGCGGTTGGGCGATTTATGTTCTGTGCGCTGGCGCCAATGCTGTATAACGTCGGTATTATTATTGGTACGGTGTGGTTTACTGGTGGCGTTAATTTATTCGGCTGGCAGATTTTTGACGGTGGCATTATGGGCGTGGCGTTGGGTGTGGTTTTGGGATCGTTTTTACAATTGATCGTCAGCGCGGTTGGCTTGGCTGGACTTGGTTTTGATTACAATTTCAAAATCTATTGGCGAAATAAGGGATTTAGGAAAGTTTTATCTTTATTGCCAGCACGTTCTGTCGATCAAGGAATGGATTATGTAGTTAGCTTGGTCGAGGTCAATTTGGCTTCGCGCTTGGCCGATGGAACAGTTAGGGCATACCAGCAGGCTTTAACTCTTCATATGATGCCGATCAATCTTATTGGCGTGGCGATTTCAAATGCCGCCTTTCCTCAATTGACTGAGCATTTGGGCGAAGGTCGAAATGACCTATTTCAAAAAGACCTGCGTTCCCTGCTGAGAATTATTTTTTGGATGGCGCTTCCAGTGTCGGTGGTGATTTTCTTTACCAGGGGATACGTTGTGCATTTTATTCGCAATGGTGGCAATCAACTGATCGCGGGAATTTTGGGCTGTCTGGTCGTGGCGATTTTATTCCGAACTATTTACCATATGGCCGCGCGAGCATTTTACGCTCGACAAGATACGAAAACTCCGCTGTATATTTCAATTTTCTCGATTACTTTGAATATCATCTTAGCAATCGTCCTATCAATGGTCTTGAAAATGGGTGCATATGGATTGGCTTGGGCACAATCGACAGTGGCGGTTTTGGAGGTGGTTGTTCTTTTGGCGGTTATGAATCGTCAAATGCCAAAATTATTCGACATGACGTTTGTGCGGGCGATTTTTAAGATGATGATTGCCGGTACTATTACGGGAGTGGTTTGTTATATTGCCGTGCTAATTATGCCGTTTCGTTATCATGACGACAGTTTCTTTAGCGCTTTCCCGAAATTTGCTATCATTTCATTGGTTAGTTTTGGCGCGTATGCTGCGGCTTCAAAGTGGCTAAAATTGCCAGAAATTGACCCGATTCTTGCGCGATTGAAGAAAGTGTTATTTGGACGATTGGAGTTTAAGGGCTAATGGAAAATATTCGGAATTTTTGTATTATTGCTCATATTGATCACGGCAAGTCTACGCTGGCTGATCGAATGATGGAGATGACTGGGACGGTAGAAAAGCGCGAAATGAAATCGCAGTTGCTAGATTCGATGGATTTGGAGCGGGAAAAAGGCATTACTATTAAGCTGGCGCCGGTGCGAATGCGATATAAAAATGTCGATCTGAATTTGATTGACACTCCGGGGCATGTCGATTTTAGCTATGAAGTTTCGCGTAGCTTGCAGGCTTGCGAGGGCGCGATATTAGTGGTTGATGCCAGCCAAGGAATTCAGGCACAAACATTGTCGAACGTTTACTTGGCGATGGAGCAGGATTTGACGATTATTCCGGTCCTGAATAAGGTCGATCTGCCGGCCGCTGATATACCGCGTGTATCCAGACAAGTTATTAATTTGCTGGGCTGCGACGAGCGCGAGATTATTCATATTTCTGCTAAAACTGGTCAAAATGTAGACAAGGTTTTGGATGCGGTTGTTGAGCGAATCCCTGCGCCAACTGGCGAGGCTGATGGTCCGACTAGGGCGTTGATTTTTGATAGCTATTATGACGATTATCGTGGCGTGATTTTATATGTGCGGGTGGTTGATGGGCGAATTAAAAAGGGCGAATCTATCCGAATGATGGCGACTGGCGCAAATGGACTAGCTCTGGAAGTTGGTCATCTTAACCCAGCCATGCAACCCGACCCTTCGCTTGAAACTGGCGAAATTGGCTATATTGTGACAAACCTGAAGACGACACGCGAGGCGCGGGTTGGTGATACGGTAACGCTGGGGAGATATTTTAATTAAGATTAAAAAGGGAAACCACGAATCTACAAACAATAAGCTTAACTGAATTTTTTTGGCGTTGGTTCGTAGTATTGACGCGTATAATTGCTGAAATCAGTTTCCTTACCAGATTTGGCATAGCATTTATTCGACAAAACTCATTAAGTCTCTTAATAAAGAAATCAAACGTCAAACGAAATAGAAGGTTCTTTTTCCTAACGAGGAGGCTCTGGAACGTTACTTAGTTACTTTGTTTGAAGACTCTACTAGAGTGTTTACACAAAATTATTGACAGCATCTTTTCCTTTATAATATAATAAAACCTCATGAGGTATTATATGTCTAAACAAAAAATTAATCGCTTTGTCGGATCTATTGGAGCTTTTATTGGGATCCTTGTCTTTATTGCATATATTCCACAAATTATCGCTAACCT
>JANDWE010000043.1 GCA_024330325.1 Candidatus Nanosynbacter colneyensis
GATATATGTTATAATTAGATATATGATTATCTCTGAATGGCTAAAAATTGCCGCAAAATCCTTAAAAACGGCAAACATCCCGTCCGCCAGATTAGACGCCGAATTAATATTAGCCAACACTTTGCGGAAAAACCGTACTTACCTACACGCTCACCTGGACGAAGAAATTGACCCCAGAAGATTTGATATCGCAAATGCCAGATTAGACCTAAGATTAGACCGCGTGCCAATCGCCTACATTCTGGGCTATAAAGAATTTTACGGGCGTAAATTCACCGTATCTCCATCTGTTTTAATTCCCCGTCCTGAATCCGAAGATCTAATTTCACTGTTCTTAGAACTGACCGCCAGCGAAATTGTCGAAAAAGTTTTAATTGACGTTGGCACAGGGTCTGGCTGCCTGGGAATTACTGCCAAATTAGAGAGAAGTAATTTGTCGGTAATTTTATCTGATATCAGCAAACCAGCCTTAAATATTGCAGAAAAAAATGCGAATGCCTTAAATGTAGACGTCCATATTCAACAGCAATCATTACTTAATGGTCAGCTCAAACCAGTCGACTACATATTTGCCAATTTGCCTTACGTTGACAAAAATTGGGACGTATCTCCAGAACTTCAATATGAACCAGAAATTGCGCTTTTCGCCGAAGACGAAGGATTGAAATTGATATTGCAATTGATCTCACAAGCACCACGATGTCTCACTCCAGAAGGATTGTTATTTATCGAGGCGGACCCCCAGCAGCATAATAGAATAATTAACGAAGCTATGAAAAATGGTTTTGTAAAAGAGAGAGTTCTCAATTACATCCTAGTCCTGCGTTTCACTGGCGCCCAAGATTAAATTACTACAGAATTTAAGAACACTAGCATCACTAAGATAATTCCGATAGTAAGAATCACCGGAGCGGATATGTCTGAGAACCGAATAGCTTTGTGTTTGTTGTAAGATTGGTAAGCTTTACTGGCGACAAGCGAGAATAGCAATAAGATTATCGTAACCTGTGAAACGCCGCCAAATAATGATTTTCCGTAGCTATAAGTCCAATAATACGACAGCCAACCCAGCTCAGCAAAGACGAGTCCCCAGATTGCCGAAAGTAAAACCGTCTGTTCTTCGTCATAACTGTGTAGGAAATGGCGCGCAGAACTATAACCGATCAAGAACATCAGAATAACAACCACAGAAACTGGCCACTCGTATGACACCACCATCAACGCAGTTACACCAACGAAAATAGAGATCAACGACTGCATGGCGACCTGCCAGCGCTTAGACATCGGCTTAATCACGACTAGCCAAATTGCATATAGTATTGCCAAGGCTACGCGGAAATAAAACACCGACGTAGGTAGATACATCAGACCAACAACACCGATTCCAACCGTTAAGTCGACCAAGTTAGCCTGAATGTTTGCCCACCAAAAACGCGGACGAACGGCAATTATGCGCCATTTACTTAGTACAACAAGTGCTAACGCTGGAAATGGGGTCTGAAATGCTTGAGCAATAACAAGCAATGCCGCCGCCAAGCCAATATTTAAGACATAGTAAACCAACTCGCTCCAAAACGTTCTTCGTTTAACAGTTTTCAGTAACTCCATAACTTACCCTATTATACCAAATTATGAGCCAGTTCCCACAACAACGATAAATTGTGCGTCAACATTCAAATTATACTTCGAGGAATCTGATGAAACCGAGCCGTACAACTCCTTAAATTTATCTTTTGTGGCAGTTTTTTCTTTACCAGCTGGCAATTGATAAACTTGAGTCTTCCCTATTTTTTCATTGCCTGGAACATTACCGACATGAACAACTTTCATTCCTAATTCTGTCAATTTGTCCGCTTCTTTCTGCGCTGCGCCAGCCACGCCAGAACCATTCAATACAGCAACTGTGGCTTTTTCCTTAGACAATGGCGTTGCGTAAATCTCAGACTTTATATAAGCGCGAATGTCGTCATAATTATACAATCCCGCAGCTGGCTGGACTATGCTTGCGCCACCCGCCGTGCCAGTAGTCATAAGTACGTTGTTTTCCTCTACAAAACTCAATCTGTGAATATCAGATTCTTTTATCTCTGAGCCAAGGTTCATAATTGTGCGGATTTCTTTCGTGTCAATGTTTGTGCGCAAGTTTTTGCCCATGGCATCCATCAGAGACGTCACCTTACCAAAGTCAGTCAGCGTTCCCGTAGAAGTAGCTTTGTTTTTCAGTGCCATAAGCACCAATTGCTGGTTTTTCTCTCGGTCAAAGTTGGATTGTTCCAATCCGTAAGTTGGCGCCACCAAACCACGTGCTCGAGAAAACCACATCGCTTTTTCGCCATCCATTTCGTGCTTGCCGTTAGTTAATTGCATATAGTGACCTGTTGGACATCGTTCACGACGTTGCTGATAATTCAATTCCTTCGCTCGACACATCCAGTCCATACTTGGATCAAGAATTCCTCGTGGATCACGACTCTGTACGTCAACGGTAACTCCGCCGACCGCATTGACAGCATCACGAATCACCGCAGTGTTAATATGCGCCACGTATTGAATATCCATACCAAATATATCGCCGATGAATTTCTTAGTCTTCTCCATTCGTTCAGCTTCTGCCTGCGCGCTATCTCCATTATTCACGCAACCAAAATATTCATTGATTTTACCAGCGTAGCCAGAATTACACGCCATGCCAAATTTTACATACAAGTCACGCGGAATGCTAAACATATACGCATCCTTCTTTGTCTGATTGACACTAAGAATCATCATCGAGTCGGTCAATGTCGCACCTGGATGGTCCGGATCGTCATCTGTTGTACCTAAAATCAGCACATTACTTCGTCCATAAGCATCCTCTTTCAGCTTCTGCTGCGAAAACAACCCTAAGATTCCGCCGTTATGGAACACCGAGTTCATCGTCTGCCATAATTTTAATAGCAGCCAGCCCGCCACAATTGCAATAATAATTCCGATAACCGCAAGAATAATCCTGGTAATTAACTTTTTCTTACGCTTCTGCTTACGCTCCTGCCGATGAGAAGGCTTGGTATTTTCATCAATTGCCGCCAACGATTCACTAATATTCTGCTTTAATTTATTAGCAGAAGTTGGTTGCTGGATATTCCTTGTCGCATTATTCGACACTTGCGGACTATCTTCGTTACTACGAGGATGCCCGAGCGTAGTCGTTTTTTTGCTAGTAATTTCCCCCAACGAAGTTCGCTGTGGTCGCTTGGCGACAAATCCGTCCATCGACTGTTTGCGTGGTTTCATATCTATTGATTATAACACACAAAACGCTTATAATTGAAACAATGGACGCTACTTTTATGGATCGTCATCCAAAATTACAAGATGGCCTGGGAATGGTCATTTTCGTTGTTGGCGTGGTGATTGGTACACTTTTATTGAACACTTTTGTATTTCAAACTTTCAATGTTGAAGGCGCCAGTATGGAAACGACGATGTACACCGGTGATCGCCTGATCGTCAATCGATTGCCCGTCACTGGTTCAAAATTGCAAAATAAAAATTACATCCCAAAGCGCGGACAAGTAATTGTGTTTAAGAATCCTAATTTTAACGCCTCGACGGGTAAAGATGAGTATATTGTTAAGCGTGTGATTGCCTTTGCCGGTGAACGAGTTACTGTAAAAAACGGCACCGTAACTGTTTACAATACAGAGAACCCCGACGGATTTAACCCTGATACCTCGGTCAATAAAAATGAGCCAGGACAGCCTACTTCTGGCGATGTCGATACGACCGTACCGGAAGGTACGATATTCGTCATGGGTGATCACCGCCAAGGAAGCTATTCTTGCGACTCTCGAAACTGCATGGGACCAATCCCCCTTTATGACATCGTCGGACCAGTTAGCCTACGAATATTTCCATTCAATAAAATTCGCTCGTTCTAATAAAAATTATTTTTCGAGTAATTCTCTTATTCGTTCAAATTCAAGATTATCCTTAAACTTGATGCTAATCTGACCAGCTCCACGGCCGTTTGTACGAATTTTCACCCCTGTTCCAAATCGCTTTGAAAGGCTTTCAATAGCATCTGCATGAGGCATATCTGCTGGGCGGCGTTTGTTCTCAATTGGACTAGCCTTCGCCTGCTTCCACAAAGTAACAACTTGCTCAATCCGTCGCGCTGACCACTCTTCGCGAATAGCT
>JANDWE010000165.1 GCA_024330325.1 Candidatus Nanosynbacter colneyensis
CTCCTTAATAGTCATCTCTTATATCGATAAGTTCATTGATGAAACTAGTTTATTATTTATATCACATGGACATAAAAAAATCAACACAGCCGCCGCCAGATTGACTTTTTATTTATTTAATGTCAACCGAAAAAATAACACAAACTATAATTAGATACACTTCTTAGCGCCATCTTCTAAAAACTTTTCACCTCTATTATTTCGTGATATAATTACCTTAAAGGAAGGTCTGTGCTAATATCAGACCATATTTTTATGAAGGACGCTAGCAAGATTCGAAACATTGCCATTATTGCCCACGTCGACCACGGCAAAACGACCATGGTTGACGGGCTATTAAAGCAGTCGCGAACATTCCGCGACAACCAAGCCGAGATGAGCCAAGAATTGATTATGGATTCCGGCGATCAAGAGCACGAGCGCGGCATCACCATCACCGCCAAACAAACGTCAATTTTTTACGGCGACTACAAAATAAACATCATTGACACGCCAGGACACGCCGATTTCTCTGGTGAAGTTGAGCGAACCTTGAATATGGCTGATGGCGTTCTGCTGATTGTGGACGCGCAGGAAGGTCCGATGCCTCAGACTAAATTCGTATTAGCGAAGGCGCTTGAGCTGGGGCTGAAGCCTGTCGTGATTATCAATAAGATTGACAAGCCAGCCAGGCGAATTGCCGAGGTTGAAGATGAGCTGAGTGATCTGTTTTTGGAGCTAGCAACCGACGATTCTCAATTGCAATATCCAATTTATTACGCAATCGGACGTGACGGAAAATCATGGAAAGAAATTCCTGCAAACACCGACGAAGACGCGGATTTGACGCCAATTTTTGACGCGATTATTAACGATATTCCAGCGCCAGACGTGACGGAAGATGGCGCGTTTCAATTGCTTGTTACCAGCTTGCAATATGACACATTTCAAGGAAAATACGCGATTGGGCGAATTGCTCGCGGATCAGTTAAGCGTGGCTTGCAAGTCAGTTTGATGAAAAATGGCGAAGTCGCGGGCTCTGCACGAATTGAGAAAGTTTTTGGCTATCGCGGATTAAATCGCGAAGAGCTTGACGAAGCTTTTGCTGGCGATATTGTGGCGCTGGTTGGCGTGGCTGACGCGCATATTGGCGATACGATTGCCGACAAAGAACAGCCTGAAGCGCTACCGACAATTGACATCGAAGCTCCAACTCTGAGTATGTACCTCGGGCCAAACACCAGTCCAATGAAAGGTCGCGAGGGCGAGTTCACGACATCCAGGCAAATTGGCGACCGATTGAAGCGAGAGCTTGAGACCAATGTGGCGCTACGCGTTGAGGAAAACGGAATTGGCTTTACGATTTCTGGACGCGGCGAATTGCACTTGAGTGTTTTGATTGAAACCATGCGACGTGAAGGTTTTGAGTTTGAAGTTGGACGACCGCAAGTTGTCACAATTACCGAGGACGGCGTTGAAAAAGAACCGATTGAAGAATTGCAAATTGAAGTAGGGAGCGAATTTATCGGCGCGATTAGCCAGGAGCTTGGCGCGCGACACGCCGAAATGAAATCCCAGGAAACGACCACCTCTGGCGCTGCTCGTTTGACTTACATTTTGCCAACGAGAGCTCTGATTGGTCTGCGCAACATTTTATTGACCGCCACCAGAGGTACGGTGATTATGAATTCCCTGCCTCATGGATATCAACCGCTTGGCGGGAAATTGCCAAAAACCCGCAATGGAGTTTTGATTGCGTTCGAAGCTGGCACGACAACACCTTACGCCCTGCAAGCAGCGGAGGCGCGCGGTGAATTACTGGTTGGACCGGGAACGGAAGTTTACGCCGGGATGATTGTCGGGATTTACAATCGCCAAGAAGACATCGAAATCAACGTTTGTAAAGCCAAGCATTTGACCAACATGCGCTCCAAATCGTCGGACGGAACTGTGCAATTGACGCCATTTACGCAATTTAGCTTGGAGCAATGTATCGACTTTATCGAAGATGACGAGCTTTTGGAAGTCACGCCAAAGTCATTACGACTTCGCAAGCGATATCTGGACGCAAACGAACGAAAACGCGCCGCGAAACAATAGTTGCGTAAACCATAAAAATAACCGCCCCGTAATGAGGCGGCTATTTTTCATGTGAGAATCAGCTAATTGACAAGAGTTTCTTTGACTCGACGAGAAGCAAAGAAGTACAAGATTACCAATCCTTCTACTATTAGCA
>JANDWE010000050.1 GCA_024330325.1 Candidatus Nanosynbacter colneyensis
TTATTATACAATATATATCTAAGTAACGCAACTATTACACCTCGGCCAAATGCAATAATCGCCCCTCGACAGACCGCATTCCCTGCCACTCATTTATGGTTGGCTGGAACCAGACAGACACTTCGTCGCCCACTTCACGGAAAAATTCTTCTGGTGCATTAAAAGCCAGCATTTGCAGCGCAACGTCATTTTTATCACGTAAGGTCAATTTCACGTGTTGCCCATCCGCACCCATTCTCCTCACATTTAAAACCGTCGCTTCAGTTATTTTCAATATAGGCTCCGCGTTACCATTGCCAAACGGCTCCATCTTCGCCAAATTATCAATCAGCTCCTCATTAATTTCCGAAAAATCGTCAATCTCAACGTCAGCTCTCGGCAACAAATATAATTCCTGATTTTTTAATTGCAGCGAATCGTAAAACTCATTCACTCGTCGCCTAAAATCGTCAATTCTCTCGGTCGCCAGCGTCACGCCCGCCGCCGCTCCGTGGCCACCACCTTTAATAATGATGTCGTCAGCTGCACGAACCGCGTCAGCCGCAGAAAAATCACCAAAACTTCGCGCCGAACCCGTAGCCTCGTCGCCACGCTCGCCAATTATAAAAACTGGCTTTTTGTATTTCTCAACCAACTTTGACGCCACAATTCCGATAACCCCGTGATTCCAATTGCCACTATTCACTACCAAAACTCGATCATCAGTCATATTGTCCGCCTGCTGGCAAGCTTCGTCAAAAATCTCGTCCTGAATACTGCGACGCTTAATGTTCAATTCTTCCAATTTTTCACTAGCTTCCAATGCCCCCAAACCATCACTCGCCGTCAACATATCCAGAGCATATTGCGCAGTCTCCAATCTACCCGCCGCATTCATTCGCGGACCCAGACCAAATCCCAAATGCCTAGCATTAACCTTCTCTGGATCAATTCCCGCCACCGACATCAACGCCTTCAGACCAGGACGCCTCTGCTTTTTCAAAACCTCCAAACCCCAATAGACATTCGCCCTATTTTCATCCGCCAGCGTAACTATGTCGCAAACCGTCCCCAGTGCCACCAAATCCAATAGCCACTTCTCGTAACCATCCGGCAGTCCGTCCAGTTCAGTTTGCAGAGCTTGAACTAATTTAAACGCCACGCCCGCACCACACAAATCGCGGAATGGATATTTATGACCAGGAAACTTCGGATTGACCGCGGCAACACTCGGCGGTGGAGTCTCAGCAACATTATGGTGATCAGTTACCACCGTATCAATCCCCAAACTCGACGCATATTCAATTTCCGCATGACATAAACTTCCCGTATCAACCGTGACAATTAAATCCGCGGCCATATTTCGCACCTTATCAACGGCGCCCATCGTCATTCCGTAACCCTCGACAAACCGATTCGGAATAAATGCGCCAACTTCCTTAAAGCCAAACTTGCCAAACGCATCCAGCAAAATTGCCGTCGCACTCAGCCCGTCAATATCGTAATCGCCGTAAATAACAATTTTCTCACCCTCAACGTGCGCCTTTTTCAAGCGGTCCACCGCTTTTCTCATATCTGGCAATAAAAACGGATCGTGCTTTACTGACGCGTAATTCGGATGTAAAAATTCCTCACGCGCCGCACGCGTAGTTAAGCCTCGAGCCGCTAAAATTTTCTCAAATAATGTCATTAGTCTTTATCAGCCATGCCACGCTTTGATCGCGCTGAATATTGCTGAGATTTAATCACCATACTTTGCAATTCCTTAAAAATTGGGAATTGTTTATTAGTGAAATACGTACGTGAGTTACCTTGCTTTTCACTCTGCAAAAATCCAACCTTTTCTAGTCGCTTCAATTCTCGTTGAATGTTTCCAGGATCTTCCTTAATTAGCTTTGCTAATCCGCGAACATGTGTGTGAAAATCAGGATACTTAGCGTATACTACTACAATTTTTCGCCGCACCCTAGATGTAATAAAAACGTCTAACATAACCTCCCTAACGCATCTTTCTTAATTAAAGTTTATCACAATTTTACAACACCCGACAAGTTTTTTACTTCCAATTCAAAATAACCTGGTTAATTTTCGCTATCGTTTCCTCTTTGGACGGCAACGTATTGTCCTCGTAATAATGATTTAATCCCATAAAATTCTCCTTCACGTCCAAGATATGCATTTCGTCAACCGTCATATGCAATTTATCCACCGCCGCCACGCCACAAAACGGCACCGCAATCACCAACTTCTCAATCCGAACAGACTTCAGAAAACTTAAAGCCACATCCAAAACCGACAAATCATCACCAAAACCATCACTCGCTAAAATCACCACCCGATCCTTCAGCATATCCTTATCGATGATTCCACCATCGCCCAAAAGTCTATTCATTTTCTGATGAGCCTCGCGCTTTTTCTCTTCCAGATAACCGTGAAATTCACTAGTATATTCATTAATTTCGCCGTCAGAAAATTGACTATTATACGTAAATTGCCCAGACTGTGACATCGCCCCGATGCTTAAACTTTCCCCAGGAATCTCAATCCCCTCGCTCAACAACATCATGAGGACACAGTGAAGCTTCACTGCAATTTGCTCGCCGATCAACACGCCACCTTCACCAATTGCAACCACTGCGCAGTTTTCATAGCGATACTTTTCCAGTACTTGATCAGCCAGAATTGCCCCAGCCTGCGAACGACTCTCAAAATACATATGCTTATTTTAGCATTTTTTTCGCGATATAATATGAACATGCATTACTATTTGGTTTCACCGACAAGAATCGTCCGCGCCGACGCAAGTTCGTTTACGTATTCTTCAGAGGAAAGGCTGCCAACTGGAATGATTGTTGTTATAGAAATCGGCAAAATCAATGCTATTGGTGTAGTTCTACAAGAAGTTCGCCAACCAGATTTTGAAGTCAAGCCAATTAGTAAAATCGTCGAAGAATATCCCTTGCCAATCGAACTCGTTCAGACCGCCATATGGATGAGTAAATATTACGCCACGCACCAAGCGACCGTCTGGCAAGCAATTTTACCCAGCGGATTATCCAAAAAACGGCGCTCAATTAACCAGTCCACCCCAGTTAGTCCAGCAGAAAATCGAACAAAAAATGTATTCACTGATGAGCAAAAATCAGCCCTCCAGACCGTCGAAAATCTCCATTCCGGAACGGTACTTTTACATGGCGTAACCGGCTCAGGAAAAACTCTAGTATACATAGAAGCCGTAAAACAAGCCTTAAAAGAAGAGCGATCGGCGATAATCTTAGTTCCCGAAATTGCCCTAACTTCGCAACTGGTTGCTGAGTTTTCCGCTCATCTGCCAAATGTCATAGTTACCCATTCCAAACAAACCGAAGCTCAACGATATGCAATATGGAAAAGAGTCGTCAGCTCAAACGATCCGGTAGTAATCATCGGTCCGCGATCTGCTCTTTTCATGCCCGTGCAACAGCTCGGACTTGTGGTGATTGATGAGTGTCACGAACCGAGCTTCAAACAGGAACAGTCCCCTCGATATTCAGCCCTCCGCGTCGCCTCAGTCCTTACGAATCAACATCGCGGCAAGCTAATTCTAGGTAGCGCCACCCCAGCAGTCGCCGACTATTACATTGCCAAAAAATCAAACACGCCAATCATTACAATGACAAAACCAGCAAGACCAGACACCGTTCGCCCCAACGTGACGCTGGTTGACATGACAAAGCGCAACAATTTTACTCAACATCAATTCCTCTCCGACCCACTCTTGAAATCTATGAACACAGCGTTATCAAAAAATGAGCAAGTCCTTATTTTTCACAATCGACGCGGCACAGCATCAATCACATTATGCGATAACTGTGGCTGGCAGGCTGGCTGTCCACGCTGTTTTATTCCACTTACCCTGCATGCGGATAGTCATAAATTGTCATGCCACATTTGCGGTTTTTCGACCAAAGTTCCTACTAGTTGTCCTGAATGTAAAAACGCCGACATCATCCACAAAGGTATCGGGACCAAGCGAATTGAAGACGAATTACAGAGGTTATTCCCGAACAAAAAAATTGCTCGATTTGATAAAGACACCGATTTGAAAGCTACCGTGGACGAGCGTTATGATGAACTGAAAAATGGCGAAATAGATATAATTATCGGCACGCAAGTTATCGCCAAAGGACTAGATTTGCCACATTTAACAGTTGTCGGGGTCGTTCAAGCTGACACCGGACTTTCTCTCCCTGACTATTC
>JANDWE010000036.1 GCA_024330325.1 Candidatus Nanosynbacter colneyensis
CCACCAAGTTTAGCCTTGGCTGCTTCAGCACCAGTCATGACACCTTTTGATGTTGAGATAAGTACCAAACCGCGGCCACTCTTTACCTTTGGAATCTCGCTAGCGCCGACGTAAACGCGACGACCAGGTTTTGAGATGCGGGTAATTTCATTGATGGTGCTGTTAGTTCCTTTTTCATTGATAGTAACTACCAACACGCCACGAGGTTTAGCATCTTCCAGTTTGACATCTGCCAAGTAGCCGTTTTTGACTAATTGCTCAGCGATAACTTTCTTCATCTTGCTGGA
This sequence comes from Candidatus Nanosynbacter colneyensis, assembly GCA_024330325.1. Lineage (GTDB taxonomy): Bacteria > Patescibacteriota > Saccharimonadia > Saccharimonadales > Saccharimonadaceae > Nanosynbacter. The sequence goes on from JANDWE010000036.1 coordinate 288, forward strand.
CGGAACACGAACTTCCGTTTTGCCAACCAATTTCGCATTACGGATGCGAGTCAGAAGGTCGGCGATTGGGTCTGTAGTTTGCATAGACATATTCTAATCTCCTTTCCTTCTTACCAACTACTCTTTGTTATGCCTGGGATTTCACCCTTGGCTGCTTTTTCGCGGAAATTGATACGGCTCAAGCCGAATTGACGCATGTAGCCGCGTGGGCGACCAGAGATGCTATCACGGTTCTTGTGTCTGGTCGGACTAGAATTACGAGGCAATTTCTGCAAACCATCGAGGTCGCCAAGTTCTTTCAACTCAGCACGCTTGGCTGCAAACTTAGCAATCATCTTCATACGCTTCTTATCACGAGCGACCATTGATTTCTTAGCCATTACTTGACGCCTCCTTTCTTCTCAAACGGCATGCCGAATTTTTCTAGCAACGCCTTAGAAGCTTCCTTATTGCCGTTCTTGATAACAAATGTAACCTGCAAGCCGTGCAAAACCTGAGTTTCCTCAAATGTCAATTCTGGGAAAATCGATTGCTCGGTGATGCCTAGATTATAATTGCCACCTTTATCAAACTTCAAGCCAACGCCGTGAAAGTCGCGAACGCGAGGCAAAGCAACGTTAATCAAACGATCCATGAACTCGTACATACGAGCGCCGCGCAAAGTTACGCTAACGCCAATTGGCGCGCCCATACCTTTACGAATGCTAAATGTCGCGATTGATTTTTTGGCTCGTCGAGCCACTGGTGCTTGACCTGTGATTTTCTCGACAGTGTTTTTGACAATTTCAAAATGACGCTTGTCATCTTTCTTTTTGCCGGTACCAACGCTCACGACGATCTTTTCCAAAGCTGGCACTTCATGCACGTTCTTTAGATTCAATTCGGCTTGTAGTTCCTTAAGGTAAGTTCCTTGATACAAGGCTTTCAAGCGAGGAGCTGGCACGACAGTTTTCTTTTCTGCCATTATTTAATCTCCTTATTTTTTGCTTGACGAGCAACACGAGTTTTGCCGCCGTCAGCATTCTTTACTAAACCAACCCGGCTGGTTTTGCCTGATTTCTCATCAACAACCAAAGCGACTTTACTAATATCCATTGGTACGTGAATATCTTTTTTGCCGCCTTTTGGATTGTACTGGCTTGGCTTAACGTGGCGATGTCCAACGCCGACACCTTCAACCAAAACAGTTTGGTCTTTTGTGTTAACTTTTAGAACTTTACCAGTTGTGCCTTTATTTTTACCAGCAATAATTTTTACGGTATCGTCTTTATGAATTCGAGCCATTAGAGTACCTCCGGAGCTAAGCTGACGATCTTCATGTAGCCCATATCGCGAAGTTCGCGTGGAACTGGACCGAAGACACGAGTAGCTTTTGGCTGCTTGTCATCGTTGATAATCACTACGGCATTGTCGTCAAAACAGATTGTTGAGCCGTCTTTGCGATGAATTTGATCGCGAGTACGAACAACTACAGCCTTAACAACAGATTTTTTCTTAACGTTACCGGTTGGACTAGCGTCTTTTACCGAGCAGACGATTACGTCGCCAACGCGAGCATAACGGCGTCGTGTACCGCCAAGAACGCGGATACACAAAACTTCCCTAGCACCTGAGTTGTCGGCTACCTTAAGGCGAGATTCTTGTTGGATCATTTGTCGTCCTCCTTAGCCTCTTCCTTAGTTTCGCCAGAAACTTCGTCCTTTAGTTTGATAGAACCGCGAGACTTTTCAATCACCTTAACTAGAGTGAAACTCTTAGTCTTGGAAATTGGGCGAGTCTCTTCGATCTGCACCTTGTCGCCTTCACCTGCTTCGTTGGTTTCATCGTGAGCAGTGTATTTGCGAGTCACGGTGTACTGCTTGCCGTATAGCGGATGCGTTTCGCGGCTAGTGACCGTCACAGTGATGGTCTTATCGCGCTTGGCACTCGTTACGACGCCAATCAATGTTCGTCGGGCCATTACTTGCTCTCCTTTGTGTTATTAATTTGTGTCAGCAGGCGTGCAATTTCCTTTCGGAGTGAACGCAACGCTTTTGGATTAACTAATTCGCCAGCAGCGTGAGAACGCTTTGCCTGAAGTAGGTCGTTTCGCTTTTCAGCCAATTCCTTCTTCAAATCGTCAATCGTCTTAACAACTGCCGCTTTAACAGATTTCTTCGTTTCAGCCATTATGCGTCCTCCCGCTTGATGAACTTACATTTGACTGGCAATTTGTGGCTAGCCAGACGCATTGCTTCGCGAGCAACTTCCTCTGAAACGCCCTGCATCTCAAACAGAACAGTACCAGCCTTTACCTTAGCAACGAAGAACTCTGGGTTACCTTTACCGCCACCCATCTTCAAACCAAGTGGCTTTCGGGTAACTGGAGTGTGAGGGAAGATTCGAATCCAAATCTTACCACCACGCTTGATGTAACGAGTCATCGCCTGACGAGCGGACTCGATTTGGCGGGAGTTAATGCGCTCGTTTGATTGTGATTGCAATGCAAAGTCGCCGAACGCGATGTAATTGCCACGAGTTGCTTGACCGCGGTTTTTTCCAATACGCACTTTGCGGTGCTTAGTTTTCTTTGGTAACAGCATTTAGCGACTCCTTTCTCCCTTATAAATCCACACTTTCACGCCAATGATACCAGCTGGTGTCTGAGCGCGAGCACAGTGGAAGTCAATATCAGCACGCAAGGTATGTAGAGGCACTGAACCTTCAATTACCTTTTCGCGACGTGCCATTTCAGCGCCGTTCAAACGACCAGCCACCTCAATACGAATACCTTTAGCGCCGGCATTCATGGTGTTTTGTGCGGTCATTTTAGTTGCACGGCGGAAGTTGATTCGGCGCTCCAATTGGCGAGCGATGTTCTCAGCTACCAATTTGGCTGCCAATTCTGGACGGCGAACTTCTTCAATGTTGATACGAACTGGCTGTCCAGCAATCTTCTCAACTTGCTTCTTCAATTCGTTCACGCCAGCACCACCGCGACCGATAACAACACCAGCTTTTGCTGTGTGAATTGTAATCGTGATCAAGTTAGCGCTACGCTCAATCTCAATGCGATTGATAGTTGGGCGTGAGGCAAATTTCTTTTCAATCAACTCGCGGATTTCATGATCCTGACGAATCGCCTCTGCAAACTCTTTTTTATTGGCCGTAAACCAACGAGAGCTCCAGTTCTTATTGACCTGTAGGCGGAAGTTGATTGGATTCACTTTTTGACCCATTTACTTCTCCTCCTTTTTTGCTGCCGGTTTAGCGGCTTTTTTAGCTGCAGGCTTAGCAGTTTTTGCTTCTGCCTTAGCTTCGGCCTTCTTTGCAGGCGCTTTCTTTGGCTTTTCTATACCAGTTACTTCAACCAAAATATTTGAAGTCTTTTTCTGGAATGGCAAAGCTCGGCCACGTGATGCAGGCTTAAAGCGGCGCAAACGTGTGCCAACAGTAACGCTCAAAGTAGTAATTACTAAACTTTTAGCATCCAAGCCGTGGTTGTTAATAGCGTTTGCCTTAGCGCTTTCGATAGCCTTCTTAACTGGGCTAGCAGCGCGCTTTGGAACGTGCTCTAAGATAACTAGCGCATCAGCTACAGTACGACCTCGCACCAAGGCTGCGACTAGACTAACCTTACGTGGTGCCTGATCAACACCTTTAGCGTAAGCACGGACAGTATAAGTTGTATCAGCCATGATTACTTCTTATCCTTTCCGCCGTGCTTACGGAACTTACGAGTTGGACTAAACTCACCGAGCTTATGACCAACCATGTTTTCGGTAATCAGCACTGGTACGTGCACTCTACCGTTGTGGACAGCAATCGTTCGACCAACCATTTCTGGTGTAATAGTCGAAGCGCGCGCCCACGTTTTGATAACGGTTCGATCGTCAAGGCTAAGAGCAGCAATTTTCTTTGCTAGCTTTACATCGACGAATGGACCTTTCTTTAATGAACGACTCATCGTGATTTACCTCTTCCTCTTCGCGTCGTGACGCGTGCGTACGATTAATTTATTCGAGCCTTTACGGCGACGAGTTCGATAACCTAATGTCAATTGACCCCAAGGAGTACGTGGTGCTTTACCAGTACCGTGGCGACCACCGTCACCACCACCATGTGGGTGATCTGCTGCGTTCATAACGACACCGCGAACAGTTGGGCGAATACCCTTGCGGCGCTTACGACCAGCTGAACCGATCTTAACATTTTGGTGCTGGACGTTACCGACTACACCGATAGCAGCGGTAGCTTCCAAGCGAACTTTGCGAACTTCGCCAGATGGCAATTTGATAGTTGCGTAGTTGCCTTCTTTCGCCATCAACTGAGCCTTAGCACCGGCAGCGCGTACCATTTGTGCGCCCTTACCAGCGGTCAACTCAATAGCGTAAATCATCGTACCAACAGGAATAACTGACAATGGCAAGCGGTTCGAAGCCTCAATTGGAGCTTCTTCACCAGTTCGGATAGTTTTACCCTTAACCATTGATGTGTCAGCCAAGATGTAGTGGTACAAATTGTATTGATCCTTAACTCGAGCAATACGAGCTGAGCGGTTTGGATCGTATTCGATTTCTTCAATCGTCAAGGTCAAGCCTGCTGGCAAATTGTGGTTCACCAAGCGGTAGTGACGACGAACGCCGCCTCCGCGATGACGAACAGTAATTCGACCTTGGTTGTTGCGACCGGCATTTTGCTTTTTAGCTTTAATCAGACTTTTAAGAGGTTTTCTTGTTGTAATGTCTGACAAATCCTGACTCGTCATGCCGCGACGAGCAGGAGTGGTTGGATTGTAAGCTTTCACTGGCATTACTTGGTCTCCTCCATCTGCTGTTCTACTGCGTCAAACACATCGAGCTTATCGCCTTCTTTCAGCGTCACGTAAGCCTTCTTCCAATCCTTGCGCGTTGTTGTGCCAGGATAACGATTCTTGCCTCGTGAGAAGCGTACAGCCTTGCCGTCTTGTACTAAGGTTTTAACCTTAACTACAGTAACGCCAAATTGCGCTTCTACAGCTGATTTAATTTCGTTCTTATTCAAGTTAAGTGGAACGCGTAGCACATATACACCGTTGGCGCTCTGTGCGTAGGCCTTTTCACTAACACGTGGGATAATAATCGTCTGTTTCATATTACGCTTCCTCCTTGCCCAACCATGCAGTAATTACCGGCAGAGCTTTCGGTGTTATAACGATTGTATCCGCATTCAGAATGTGATAAACGCTTAGATAATTAGCGCGAACCACCAAAACGTTCTGAATATTGTTTGTAGCGCGCATAAGTTCTGGCGTCTTCTCATCTACAACGATCAGAACACGGCGCTCGAACTTGTTGTCAGCTAGGAATGTTGCGACTTCCTTGGTCTTGCCAGTAGTCTTAACATCTTTAACGACAATTTTCTTAGCTTCGCTAGCTACAGTCAAAGCTTGGCGAACTGCCACTTTCTTAGCAGTCTTTGACAATTTTTTAGTGTAGTTTTCGTTGCCGCGTGGGCCAAATACTACACCACCGCCGCGCCAGATTGGGTTACGACTTGAGCCGAAACGTGCTCGACCAGTTCCCTTTTGCTTCCATGGTTTTTTACCACCACCAGAAACTTCGCCGCGTTGCTTGGTTGTAGCGCTAGCTAGGCGTGCGTTTGCCAAGTAGCTGTCATATGCCAATTTCAACAATTCGTGATTTGGCACTTCCACAGCAAAAATGTCTTTAGGAAGTTTGGTTGAATCTGCCATTACTTGTTACCTCCTAAAATAATCAGCCCCTTTCGTGGTCCAGGAACAGCGCCCTTAACCCCGATTAGATTGGTCTCTGGATCAACATATGCCACTTCCAAGTTCTTAACAGTAACACGCTCGTGACCCATGTGGCCAGCCATCGTCTTACCCTTGAAAACTTTTTGTGGATACATTGAGCCAATTGAACCTGGCTTACGAGTATTACCTTTACCACCGTGCGTCTTACGATGACGCTTAAAGTTGTGGCGTTTAATGGTTCCAGCGAAACCTTTACCTTTGCTGGTTCCGGTTGCATCGACAAAATCGCCGACTTCAAACGCGGAAACATTAATTTCACTGCCAACTTTCAGATCCTCTGGAATCTGGTCGACACGGAATTCCCGAATATGTTTCGGGATCACTTGGGCTGGCTTAACGTGTCCAGCCACGGCCTTGCTCAGGTTCTTACCCTCTCCAAAAGCTACCTGTACCGCATTGTAACCGTCGGTTTCGACAGTCTTCACCTGAGTCACGGTGACAGGGCCGGCTTGGATCAGCGTCACCGGAATGGCTTTGCCGTCTTCAGCCAAGAGCTGGGTCATACCAAGTTTGGTACCGAGAAGTGTTTTCACTTTTCCTCACTCCCACTTAAATACTCCTGATGACGTGCGGTTTCTGGATTCTGAGGACACTAATTATAAGTACCCGATCATAACCAGACCTGCTCATTCACCAAGGAGAACAGTTGATATTACGCGTAATAGAAATTACTCATAGATTGTAGCACAATTAAGCCTAAAAAGTCAACCCACGGCCACACGTTCTGTTTTATCTACAATTCCGCATATGCTATAATCATATTCGAAAAGAAATTTTATTAATTAGGGGGCAATCATGAACGATTCTCAAATCGAAAATACCAACGAAGAACTGAATAATTTACGCGCTATCAGAGATGAGGCTATTAATGCACTAGTGCCAAATATAGATAGAATGGACGGCGTTGATATAGAACGAAAAATTCGTATATACATGTCAGCCGCAAGAATAACCAACAGCAGCAAGATGTTCCGCTTAGCTTACGAAGCAGCTAAAAATATCCCAGACGCAGCTAGGCGAGCTGAGGCGCTGATTGACATTATTCGAGACTCTGGATACGCTATTGACAAGTTGGGCGGTGAGCGCCCATTCTAGAAGTTCAAGATCAAACAACTTCAAGCAAATAATATCGTCCTAATTGGGCGGTATTATTTTATAACGAATCCATAGCGATTAAATCATCACACCAACCGGCGTAAACGAAGTCAGAATTGCCATGAAAATTATCGTGACGTACCAAATTTTCCGGTTGAATTGATACTTTTCAATCTTTAATATCAGTAGCAGTGCAATAAATAGCCCAACAGGAATAGCTTGAACAACCAAACCGCCAACTTCAACTGGATTTTTTAGACGAAGCCACAGCGCACTTAATATCACAAAAACCACCAATTTCAAGAAAAATGAGCCGTCGTTATCATAAATACGTTCGCGACCTTTGCGACTAAATAGCTCGCTAGACTTCGAGCGATTGCGAGCATAAGTACGAGTTTTTTGTTTTGTCATAAGCTAAATGGAATTATAGCATAAAAAATC
>JANDWE010000084.1 GCA_024330325.1 Candidatus Nanosynbacter colneyensis
TATTAAACTTGGTCAGCCAGCAACTACTTTTTCAGGCGGTGAGGCGCAGCGAATTAAATTGGCAACAGAACTCTCCAAGCGTTCCACTGGAAAAACTATGTACATTCTGGATGAGCCGACCACTGGGCTCCATTCTGCTGACGTAAAGCGACTGTTGGGGATTTTACAGAAATTGGTTGAGGGTGGCAATAGTATGATTATCATTGAGCATAATTTGGACGTCATAAAGTCAGCTGACTGGATAATCGATATGGGTCCAGAAGGTGGAATTGGCGGCGGTACCGTTGTGGCTTGCGGTACGCCTGAGGATATCGCCAAAGTGCCAGATTCGTTCACTGGCAAGTATCTGAAAAAGATGCTTTAAGATTATTTTTTACGCTTAGTTTTTGAGAGAAGAACCGATAATTGTTTCCTTAATAAAGCGCGAGTATTTGGCTGTTTCAAAGCATGAATAATCATCGGCGAGACGGACAGGAAGATAATGAGAATTGCTGCAACTTCAATATTTACGCCCGCTTTGGTCAAAAACTCGCCAGCGTAGAAGCCTAGATAAACGAATGCTGACGACCAAAGAAATCCACCGATAAGATTGAAAGTTAAGAATGTTTTATAGTGCATTTTACTGGCGCCGGCAACGATTGGGGCGAAGGTTCTTACAATTGGTACAAATCGAGCCAGGACGATTGTCGCTGAGCCGTGCTTATCGTAAAACTTTTCTGTTTGCTCCAAATATTTTTTCTTGAAGAATCGGGAATTTTCTTTTTCAAACAACTTGCGTCCAACTTTGTGACCAAAACTATAACCAACACTGTCGCCCAGCACTGCCGCTGCAAAAACCAAAAGTGCAAAAATGTGGATGTCAATGTGTAGAATGTTTTGCTGAACCATATATCCAGCGGTGAAAAGCAGGCTGTCGCCGGGTAAGACGAAGCCGATTAGTAGACCGGATTCTGCGAAAATTACTGATAAAATTGCCAATACACCAAAGCTAGTTATCAAGTGAATAAAAGATTCCATGCCTTAATTATAGCATGATTGGCGTATGCAGATTGGGCTATTCTTCAATAAATCCGCCAGATTGCCGCGCCCATAATTTCGCGTAAACACCGCGTTTTTTATTGATGAGCTCATCGTGTGATCCGTCCTCGACAATTTTTCCATCCTTCAAAACAATTATACGGTCCAACTTAGCAATTGTAGATAAGCGATGCGCAATGACAATTGAAGTTCGATTCTTCATCAACGTTTCCAAGGATTTTTGGATCAATGCTTCTGACTCAGAATCTAGTGCTGAAGTCGCCTCGTCGAGGACTAGAATTGGCGCATCTTTCAGAATTGCCCTAGCAATTGCAACTCGTTGTCGCTGTCCGCCAGATAATTTAATTCCGCGCTCGCCGACCATTGTGTCAAAACCGTCTTCAAGTCCAACGATAAAATCGTAAGCGCCAGCTTTTTTGGCGGCTTCTTCAATTTCTGCGTCCGTTGCATCAGGTCGACCGTAAGCAATGTTTTCGCGCACGGAGCGGTGGAATAGCAATGGTTCTTGCGGCACGTAAGCGATTTTTGCGCGCAGGCTTGCTTGGGTGACTTCGGAAATATCCTGTCCATCGATGGTAATTTTTCCCGAGTCAATATCAGCAAAACGTAATAGCAATTTGGTGAGCGTAGTTTTTCCAGAACCGCTCGCTCCGACCAAACCTATTTTTTCGCCCGGTTTAATAT
>JANDWE010000114.1 GCA_024330325.1 Candidatus Nanosynbacter colneyensis
CGTAACACTACGGAACGGATCGTAGAATTGACTGGCGGCAAGGGTGTGAATAAATACAATCTTGGTTACGATGAATATATTGAAGCAAGACGTGAAGCTCGTCAAGCAATGACTGATCGCTATGAGCAATATGAAAAGGAGAAAAAGCGACTATATCGTGTTGCGCGGGATGCGAGAATTCGTGCGAATTCGGCCAAAGTTAGCCACAAAAAACCGGATAGTGATAAGTTAAATGATAATTTTCGTAAAGAGCGTGCATCTTCAAATATTGCAGGGGCGGCTGGAAGCATGGAGTCTCGTCTGCGACAATTGGATGAGCCTGAAAGAGTGGAAGATGAAATTGCTATTAAGTTTGCTTTCGATGAAGTATCGTCTAAGAAACATAGCCTTATTTCTGTGCGATCGCTAAGTATTTCACATGATGGAGAGAAAGTGATAGGGCCCGTTACTTTTAATGTACGTCCTGGCGATAAAATATTGATCCAGGGAGAGAATGGTTCAGGAAAATCTTCGCTCCTCAATTTTATTATGGGAAATAATACACCTGAGTATCATCGCGGAGAAATAAAAAAAGGCGAAAATGCAAAAATAATATATATGAATCAGTCGCAGTCATTGCCGCTTAAAGACAACTCGCCTTTGGACAATTTGCGGTATTTATCGCCAAAACTTGAATTACACGACGCGATCAATACCTTAATTCGTTTTGGTCTGGATAAACGAACAATCTCTTCGACAAAAGCAATAGATCTCAGCGGTGGCGAACGGGCTAAAGTTTTGCTTGCTGCTATGTCAACGAACTCTCCTGATCTTATCATCCTGGATGAGCCGACGAACAACCTTGATATTCCTACGATTGAAGCTTTGGAACTGGCGCTAGGTCAGTATAAAGGAGGCGTTGTGATAGTGTCTCACGATCAAGACTTTATCAAAAATATAGGGATAACGGAGAAAATTAAAATATAAAAAAGACTTGACGGAATGGCTTTGTAGAGAATTAGCTAAAATATTTAAATGTAAGTTTAGACGATCTAACTGGTGATTCAATAGAAGAAGCAAGAAGTGATAAAAGGACTGCAATAATATCTCCAAATAGTATCTTGTAATAAAATTCAGTCATCAGGTAATTGCAAAGGTGGCAAAGATTCATCAAAATATGCTTTGTTTGGATGTGATGATATCAATTCTACTGCTTTTTGTATATTATAATTTAACTAAGGGGTAATTTTATGATAGTTAAAGAATATGGAAAATCTAATAAAGATATTATTATGTTATTACATGG
>JANDWE010000133.1 GCA_024330325.1 Candidatus Nanosynbacter colneyensis
TGTCATCAGTAATAATCTGATTTGCGTTCATTTTCATTTTCCCCTATATTTAGTAGTTACTTAACTAATTTTACGCTAGATATAGTGCTTATGCAATAAAATGCAGCCAATTGCCCGTTGTAGTTTTTTCATCAAGTTCACCAATTGGCGCAACGTATATTTGCGGATTTTGGCAACGCGGCATAAAATCAGCCAATTTCTCTTTATAAGCCGCCATTGCCGCCTCTTTCTCAGATTCTGGAAGTTCAGTCACGTTAGTTTTTAAGAAAACTGCTCGCTTTTTATCATCCCAAACCACAAATTCCGCCTTACCGTTTCGAAACGCATTTTCTGAATGGCGCGCAGTCGGCTCTGATATCCAAACTATCGAATCACCCAATCGCGCAAAGTGCAACGGCGTCACCAAAGGAGTTCTATCAACATTCACCGTCGCCAACGCACCAACTTCGACTGTATCTAATATTTCTTTCGCTAATTCGTTCATATCATCAACTCCCATTACTTTGTAGTATTAACTTCGTAACTAGTGTTTGTGCTTTCAAAGAAATTCACCAATTCCAGCGTATCATTGGCAGCTGCCATCCATTTGGCTGGATTTGGCACATTGTATTCAGGCTCAAAACCTAATTCTTGCAAGCGTCGGTCGGTCATATGCATAACATACTGATTGACATAATCAGCATTCAATCCCAAAATTCCCTTTGGCAACATATCCTTATTGTAAGCCTTCTCAAGCTCCACTGCCTGCAGAATCAAGCCACGGATTTCTTCTGCAAATTCCTGTGTTTGCAATTCTGGGTTCTCGTCCAAAATTGTCAAAAGCAAATTGATACCAAACGTCAAGTGAAGATTTTCGTCGCGAGTAATCCAGTCCAGCAGTGAGCCGACATTGCGCAACAAATTACGCTGGCGAAAACTCATGCCAACCATAAAGCCTGAATAGAACCAAATTCCCTCCAGCACGATGTTATATGCTACCAATGAACGAACAAAATCTTTCTTGCCTTCCAGTGAATAAATATCCAAATTCGGATCAAGCATCACATCCAAATGCTTATTCTGGAAGTCAGCCTTATCAGCCAATGATTTTTTACCAAATCCCGCAGCATAAATTTCCTCGCGATCAAACGGAAATGTCTCAATAATGTATTCAAACGTCATGAAGTGATTAGCTTCTTCCCACATCTGTTTTGACAAATATAGTTGAGCTTCCGCCGCGTTCACGTATGGATAAATACCAAACGCCAATGATTTATTGATCAATAACTCGTTTGGGTTCAAATAGCTAATAACCGTTTTCAATGCGTGCTTTTCATCGTCTGACAATTTTTCAAAATCTGCCAAATCTTGCACTAATTGAACTTCGTTTGGAAACCACGTGTTAGCCACTGCTTGATTATAAAGATCATACGCCCAAGGGTAACGAATTGGGTGAAGTGACAATCCATCGCGTAATCCTGAACCTAAAATTCCCATCTTAATTTCCTCCTTATTTATTAATTTTCGCAAATCCAAATCCGCGCACTTTACTATTTGTGCGGACTTTTTGTTCTGCAATTTTATCAACTGAAACAGTCGTTTGCTCCGACTGATGACGCGGCTTAACGTGTAGATAATATGTCGTTTTCAAGCCACGTTTCCACGCTTCCGAATAAATCTTCACATATTCATCAATATCTCGCGTCTCCAGGTACATATTTCGAGAAATCGCTTGATCGACCCACTTCTGAGCCCTAGCCGCCACCTCAATAAACGCGTACGGACTGAGCTGGAAACTTGTTTTATAAACATCCTTGATATTCTGAGGAATACCGTCAATATCTTGAATATCGCCTTGAGCTGCAAAAATCTCATCTTTCAAATTATCCCACAGACCAAGCTTCTTCAAATCGCGAACTAAATTATGGTTCACTTCCAAAAACTTACCATTCAAAGTTGAACGACTAAAGATTTGTGCGAATTGCGGATCAATTCCAGGAGTTGTTCCCGCCACGTGACCAATGTTAGCCGTCGGCGCAATTGCCATAAGAGTCGCATTTCGCATTCCCTTCTTCACCTTCTTTCGCAAACCATCCCAGTCCAGTCGCGTCTTTTGGTCTATTTTCACCTTCACGCCGCGATCTTTTGATAGCTTATCAACCGTATCAATCGGAAGAATTCCCTTGCTCCAACCGCTGCCCGCAAATGTTGGATAGCTGCCCAATTTTTCTGCCAAGTCAGCCGATTGATCGATGGCGTGATAGCTGATAAACTCCGTCAATTGATCAACCAAATCGTAAGATTCTTTTGATTCGTAGCAATAACCCAACTTCTCCAACACGTCAGAAAGACCCATAATCCCGAGGCCAATTGCTCGAGTTTGCTGATTCGAATGCATCGCTTCTGGAATTGGCGTTTGAGTGATGTCGCACAAATTGTCCAATTGTCGCACCGCCGCACGGGCCGCCTCTTTCAATCTATCCCAATCCCAAGTCTTATCTTCACTGAGAAATGCCGACAAATTGATACTCACCAAATTACACGTCGCAATATTGTTTTTATCCTGCGGCAATGTAATTTCCGTGCACAAGTTACTGAGGTGAATTGTGCCCGTATTGTTATTTAATGCTCGCACGTTAATCGTGTCTTTCCAAGTTAGCCACGGATGTGAAGTCGCTTGCAAGCTAGTCAAAATGCGCTTAAACTGCTGACGAGCTGGAACTTTATCAAACGTTCGCAACTTCCCAGCTTCCGCCATCTTTACATATTCTTTATATCGCGCCGAAAACGCTTCACCATATAATTCTGTCAAATCTGGAGTTTCCGCTGGATCAAACAAATACCAATCTTGGTCTTTTTCTACTCGCTTCATAAATTCGTCAGAGATAAATACCGCAGTATTTGCAAATCTGGTTCGTAGATATGGGTCGCCAGAGTTTTGACGAAGGTCGACAAATTGATCAAAGTTCAAATGCCAGTTTTCTATGTAAATTGCAGCCGCACCAGCCTTTTTACCCTTACGAGAAACCGCAAAAAGCGCCGTATCAATCATCTTCATGAATGGAATTGGGCCAGTCGATTCAGTATTGGTGGTTTTAACTGGACTACCTGCCGCACGTAGCTTTGTAAAACCAATGCCAATTCCGCCCGTGCCTTTAGCAATCCACATTGTGTCACGAACAGCCTTAGCAATTGACTCCATATCATCATCGACATTAAGCAAGAAACAGTTACTGAGCTGCGGAAACGAACCGCCAGCATTAACTCGCGTTGAGCCACCCGGAACGTATTCCAAATTGCTCATGTGATTATAAAACTCAATTGCTGCAGTAGTCGGATCAGCCTCGTTGTAGCTAAGTCCCATAGCGATACGCATGTGCGTAAACTGAGGTGTTTCAATTGGTGAACCGTTTTGCTTACGAAGAGCATAGCGGTTTTTATTGGTCACCACACCCAAATATTTACTCAAATCATCACGTGCTGGATCAAGTTCCGCCGCCAGCTTTTTCAGATCAAACCGTCCGTCGGCCATGCGCTTATCCAACAAACCTTCTTTCACCGCCGCCTTAACAAATTTCGGAAATTCGCGCGCATGAAGCTTTTTCAATTCTTCCGCCGTTTCATAATCGCCCAAAATCTGCTTATAGACAGTTTTCAGTAATAATCGTGCCGCGATTTTATCATAGTCTGGGTCGTCCTTAACGTTTTGCAAAACTGTTTGAATGACAGCCTCGTCTAGCTGTTCGGTCGTAATTCCATCAAATAATGTCAATTGCAATTCGGTCGCAACTTGAACAACTTTAGAGATTTGATCAGGTAAGCCCTCGCACGCCTTTAAAATAGCCGTGTTAATTTTATTTGCATCAAACGGCTCTTTCGTTCCATCTCGCTTAATTACGTTAATTTCTTTCACATACCCTCCTTAATTTCCCCCTCTTAAAAACAAACCACCAACACCTCATCTGGTGGCTTATCTTCGTAGCTTGTGTTTTTGTTTATTTATGGGCTCGCTATATATATAGCGTACAATAATAACTATAGCCGCTATATCTAGTGTTTTGCAAGCTATTTAGTAAAAATTACAACCTATTTTTGCTATAATCAGATACGGTATGAAATTTGCCTCAATGCGCGACGCCACTTATTTTTTGGACGAGTTAATCGCCCATCCGCCCGAAAAACATAATCGGCTGGTATATGTAGCGCATATTTTGGAAAACCTTGGTAGTCCGCAAAATCAAATTCCCGCCATCCACATCGCTGGCACCTCCGGCAAGGGTTCGACTGCTTATTATGCTACCAGTTTACTGAACCGGGCTGGCTATACCACCGGTACATTAGTGTCGCCGCATATTGCCAGCGTAGCCGAGCGCTCGCTCATCAACGGTCAGCCGCTGCCTGAACAAGAATATTTGCATTATTTTCAAGCGTTTGCTAATCTTTACGTAGTACACAGCCTGCATCTATCGTATTTTGAATTTTTGACAATTTTTAGTTTTTGGCTATTTAAGAAAATAGACGTTGATTATATCATAATTGAGGTTGGGATTGGCGGTCGGCTAGATACAACCAACGTGATTTTCCGTTCGCCAACTGTACGCGTCATCACTGATATCGGGCTAGACCATACGGAATTATTAGGCAATACTCTGACAGAGATCGCCCAAGAAAAAGCGGGTATTATCCATCAAGGCGATTCAATCGTGATGAACCGACAAGCTTCTGAGATTGAAACGATTATTCGGCAACATGCAGAGTCGCAGCACTCACAGTTCTCTATTGCTTCGCCAATTATTGACGATTTTCTGAAAATACTGCCGGATTTTCAGCAGCGGAATTGGACATTGGCTTACCGCGCCGTTGAAAAACTGTTGGCGCTAGATAAAAAGCCGCCTCTGCCAAAAGAAGCTCTGAAAAAATCTGTACATATCACTATTCCCGGACGGTTAGAGAAGTGCAATGTTGATGGAGTTAATATCATATTTGATGTTGCGCATAATCCCCAGAAAATCCGCGCCTTGATTGATTCATTACGAAAAATATATCCAGAGAAAAAGCCCGTTTTCGTGGCAGCATTCGGGCAGAATAAGCAGTTGTCGTTGGCGAAATCACTCGCCATGATTGACAACTTGGCACAGCTGACTTACGCCACCACGTTCAGCGCCGATTACGGTAAAAACCACCGCAATGTACCACCAGAGGCCATCCGCCGTGTTATGAAATCTGCAGTCGAGATTGAATACAGTCCAGACAGAGCTCTCACAAAAGCCATCGAGAAAGCCCAGCAGCTTGATACGTACGTCGTTGTTGCTGGGTCGTTTTATTTGGTGAGTGAATTTGCGGCAAGGTAGATCGTTATAATGTTCGGAAGAATTTAACAAAAATATCTTCTAGCTTTTCCTGCTGAGCCACACCGCTTGCCATAAATTGTTTGGCACCAGGCGTTGCGTTTACCTCTATTACGCCGTATTCGCTATCTGATTGCGTAATATCCTTACACGCCAAATCAACCCCACATATTCGTAAATCAAAGATTCTCGCCACCCTGACAGCTAGATCTCGCCACCGCTGATGCATAACTTCACCGACATCAACTGGCGTTCCTCCTGCTGATAAATTTGATATATCCATCAAACGAACATCTGCGCCTTCCGGTATAATATCGGTCATAGACAGACCCATTTTCCCTAATTTATTCATAATTATAGGTAGCTGCCTTTCAAAATGTATATCTCTACCAGAATCTACCAAGGTCTTATGTTTCGAATCAATTAGCTGTTCTAAATTACTTACTCCATCACCCTTAACAGAAAAAGGTCGTCTCTCATAAGCATTAACTACCTCACCATCAAAAACCAATATGCGATAGTCAGGCATTTTTAATTCTTCTTCAATGACAGCTACTTTAACACGCCCCTCGTTATACTGATTAAGAAGCTTATCAAGTTCTTCAGCGGTTTCAACTCTAGCTACACCAACTCCTTGAGAACCTCTGCTAGGTTTAACATAGACAGGAAATCCTAAAGATTTATCAATATAGCCAAGGGCTTCTTTTGTGTCACGCATAGAGTGATTAAACTGCTGACGGTCTGATTGACGCAGCATATCCGCCCACCAAGGTAAAAGAAATTCAGAACCTCTTGCACAATTTATGCCATTTTCTCTGAGCAAAAACTTTGTATACCCCTTATCATTAGCTAATTGCTCTGCACTTCCTGAATTAAACCCAGGATCATGCCCATATAAAACTCTGTGTTCTCCAGAATTATACTCAATTGACGCCACATACCCATATTCAGGTTCGATAATAATATCTTTTATCTCTGGTAGCTTACCAGCATTATATGCGTCTATCAAAATATTGATTAAGTACGTATAATGTTCTCTTGTTTCTATATGCTTTTCTGTATGATGTTCGTACATTTCCATAATACCCTCTCAAATATCTCTTGGCGGAAGGAGAGGGATTCGAACCCTCGAACAGATTGCTCCGTTACACGCGTTCCAGGCGTGCCAGTTCAACCACTCCTGCACCCTTCCTTGTTGATAATTATACCACAACTTTATTGCCCCTTATGGTTGCACTTACTGACGTTC
Organism: Candidatus Nanosynbacter colneyensis; assembly: GCA_024330325.1. GTDB lineage: Bacteria > Patescibacteriota > Saccharimonadia > Saccharimonadales > Saccharimonadaceae > Nanosynbacter. The sequence continues at coordinate 6,577 of JANDWE010000133.1, forward strand.
ATTCTCTATAATAAGTCAAAGATGAAAGAAACTATTCCACCACGCATTAGGCTTGTTAATGTCACCAAAAAATTTGGCTTTGGCGACGCTGAGATTCGCGCCTTAGATAATGTCGATTTAACCGTTAAAAAAGGTGAATTTATCGCTATTATGGGACCAAGCGGTTGCGGAAAAACTACTTTATTAAATACCCTTGGGCTATTAGACCAGCCGTCAGAGGGCGAATATTACCTGGACGACGTCGCTGTCGACAATCTCAGCTCACGACGACGCGCCAAAATTCGCTCCAAACACATCGGCTTCGTTTTCCAGAATTTCAATCTTATCCCTCGCCTGACTGTAATTGAAAACGTAGCGTTACCGCTAACGTATAAAGGACTTGGGAAAGTCAAACGACTCCAAGAAGCTAGCCGCAGTCTGAAAACTTTTCATCTGGGACAGCGTGAATATTATATGCCACATCAATTATCTGGCGGTCAGGTTCAGCGCGTAGCAATTGCCAGAGCGTTGGTTAATAGTCCGTCAATTATCTTAGCCGACGAGCCAACAGGAAATTTGGATAGCAAATCGAGTCATCTCATTATGGAAGAGTTGTCCGACTTACACCGTCGCGGCAATACTATAATTATGGTTACTCACAACCCAGAATTGACTCATTATGCCAGTCGCGTTATCACCATGCTGGACGGAAAAATCGACACTGACGAGCATAAGGAAAAGCGCAAGTTCACTAAGAAGTTAATTGTAGACGATGAAAAAGAAGAAAAACCTAAGAAGCAAAAATCTTCAAAGAAATCGAGGGCGAAAAAATCGTGAAAATATTAGTAAAAAATCATTTTGAGAACGCTACTCAGGCGCTACGAGCTAATCGTGGACGAACATTTTTGACAATTGTAGGCGTAGCTATTGGAATCGCCAGCATCACCATGGTTCTATCTCTAACTGGCGGATTTAATCACCTATTCGGCGACAATTCCAACCAATCATCCGCTCCTGTCGCCATTGTTAAGTCTGGCAATCAAAAAGCCATCCCGAATCTGCTGACCGAATCCGACAACACAACGACGGTCAACACATTGACTGAAACGGACGCCAGAGATATAGGGAAAATTGCCAATACGAAAGCCGCGCCAATTGCTTTCCTACACGCCGAGCTGCGCGCCCGCGAAGGTAAAGTCGATATCCAAAACGCTGCATTAATCGGCAGTACGGAATCGCTAAAAGACGTCGCCAATTTGCAAATTGCTACTGGGCAATTTATTAACGACATCGGCGGAGTTGTCGTCGGTCAGCAATTGTCGGTCGATTTGTTCGGCACCGAAAGATCCATCGGAAACGTTATTTACATCCGAAATCAGCCGTTAACTGTTGTTGGCGTGTTGAAGAATATTGAAAATCCAGCCAGTTATTTGGACGTGAATTTTAATAACGCCGCCATTATTCCATTGTCTGTGATTAAAAAATTCACTCAAGGAACGCCGCAAATTCAGCAAATCATCGTAACTACCAAAGATCATAAAAATCTCAATTCAGTCATAAAATCGGCTGACAATATTTTGAAGAAGAATCATGATAGCGATAAGAATTATCGAATCGTTTCCGGCGAAGAGATAAACGAAAAGAAATCTAACGTCGCGAGGTTTCTCTCGATAATCTTAACTGTCATCGGCATTATTTCTCTGTTAATTGGTGGAATAGGCGTTATGAACGTGATGCTTGTCAATGTCGCCGAGCGCCAGCGTGAAGTCGGCGTCAGACGAGCCGTCGGCGCCACGGGCTGGGACATCATCAATCAGTTCTTAATCGAGGCAGCAATCATCGGATTCCTTGGCGGAATATTAGGCTACGGGTTAGGCTTGGCGGGAGCTTATATTGCCAGCTTATACTTGCCGCTCACACCTTATATTTATTGGCAAACAGCCGTCTTATCAATTGGACTATCAATAATTATCGGCGTAATTTCTGGCGTATATCCAGCAGCCCGCGCCACCAGACGCGACCCAATTGAATCTCTACGATATTAAATTAACTAAGTTCCGCTTTCAATTTTTCAACCAACTGAACTGGACCAGGATTGACTCCATTAAGAATGGCTGTGTAAATACTAGCCGCATCAGCCAGCACCAAGCCCCACAGTAACTGCTCCATAAGTGTATTTCCTCGAAGTTCCAGTACGTGCGCCTTTGGTCGCTTGCCGCTCAACAAACGATCACTCAGCTCCATTCGCTCACGAATCCTGTCGCGTTCCAAATTGCTACGAATATCAAAAATCGTAAACGGCTTCTCCACAGGATGCGATGACCAACCGATGAACTCGTTATGATTAAATTCTGGATATTGATTCGAGAATGCCAAATTCTTCGCCGATTCATTCCAGCTAATTTTCCACTTATACGCCAGCGGCCAAGTCAATTCACCGCCAAAAACAACCAACGTCTTGCCAATTGTTAATTTCGCAATCTGCTTCGCCAAATTATCAACTTCTGGCGTTTTAGCTGTCCAATTAGATATCTCGCCCGCCAACCAGTCAGCGCTATTTTTTACCTGATCGTACAAATCATTATCAATCACCCAAAAATATTGCAATAGTTTCAATAATCCTCGCAAATGGTAAACCGTCGACATTCGCGGCTGCGCGCCAGCTGGAACTTGGGTGTAAGTTACATTGTCATTTTTCGCTCGCTCAATCAACGCCCCGCCAGTCGACATAGCCGCCAAACACGCCTTCTTCTCTAGTGCTTGCTGATAACAACTCAGAGTTTCCTCGGTATTGCCCGAATGACTAACCGCAATAACCAGCGTTTCCTCGCCCACAAATCCCGGCAAATCATAACCCTTCACCACTTCAAGTGGAATGTGCAACCAGCCCGCAGTCAAAACTCGAACCATATCAGCCGCTAAAGCCGAACCACCCATTCCCGCGATCACAATATTCTTAAAATCTCGACGCTGATTCGCACCTTCGTGGATCGATACTTCATATCGAGCTTGTTCTGGAATATTCAAAACGCCGCTTAAAACGTCGCCTGGATCGTATTGTTTTATCACATTCATATCATCTAACATCTTGCGCTCCTTGATTAACTCATGTTATAGTGTAACATATATAAGCTTAAACAATTTAATATATAAGGTGGGTTATAATGGATTCTCAAGCTAATCAATCATTCAGTGACGACCAAGAACTGGCTAAGGTATTAGCTGGCGTGTCACAAGGTACAGACAATAATTTACAATTCGAAGAAACAAATGCTACAGCTTCACCTGTAATTAATCCTGCAACCATCTCACCAGATCCTGTCGCTACAGACCAGAACGATGAGCCTGCTACTGACATAACGAAGCCCACTACTCCAGAGCCAGTTATGTCAACTCCAGTGGTCAGCGCACCAGCTCCAGCTGTAGCCGCAGATCCTGCGCTCGATACGATTAAGCAAACTGCCTTGAACGAGTTGCGTCCATTAGTTGACAAGCTGGACGTTTCTCCAGAAGAAAAGTTTGATACTTACCTGTTACTTCTTCGTTCTACGGACGATAAAACTCTGATCGCGCCGGCACACGACGCTGCCATAGCTATTGTCGACGAAGCTCGCCGTGCTCAGGCTCTACTGGATATCATTAAAGAAATCGACTATTTCTCAAATCCTCGTTAAGTCATTTCTCCAAATAAAAACCCGCCATTTTCGGCGGGATTTTTATTGCTCGGGGCAGATTTACATCATACCCATTCCCGGCATACCGCCAGGAGCAGCTGCAACTTCAGCCTCTGGAATATCAACCACCAAAGCGCCCATAGTTGCCGCAGTTGACGCAATTGACACTGCATTTTGAACAGCTTCTTTAGTCACACGAGCCGGATCAATCACACCAGCCTTCTTCACGTCAATTAGACCATCTTCTGGCTTCATAACGTTAACACCGAATCCAGGTTTACTAGATTCAACCTGAGCAAGTAATGCATCGGCATTCAACCCAGCATTTTTCATAATCTGCAAGAATGGTTGCTTCAGAGCATCTTTTAGGATTTGTCGACCGACCGACAAACTGTCTGCGCCGCTAACTTTTAGATTGCCAGCCAAATTGACCAAAGTTACGCCACCACCAGCGACAATCCCCTCAGCCAAAGCCGCCTTAGTAGCCGCTACGGCGTCATCAACGCGGAACTTCTTCTCGTCAATCTCTGTTTCAGTTGCGCCACCGACTTTAATAACCGCAACCTTGCCAGACAATGCCGCAGCACGCTTGTCGAATTGTTCTTTTTCATACTCGCTTGAAGCATTTTCTGAAAGCGACTTAATATCAGCAATTCGCTCCTTCACACCTGAAGGTTTGCCCGCGCCTTCGATAATTGTCGTTTCGTCTTTACCAACAATCACCTTACGTGCCGAACCCAAAACTTCCAAGCCGGCGTTTTCGAATGTCAATCCGTGATCTTCAGAAATCACAGTCGCACCAGTCAGCACAGCGATATCACGAAGTACGTCTTTACGACGATCACCGAAACTTGGTGCCTTAACGGCTACGGTATTAAATACGCCCTTCAATTTGTTCAAGACCAAAATACTCAAAGCTTCGCCTTCAACTTCATCGGCAATCAGAACCACGTCTTTCTTGCCGCTTTGTGCCAATTTTTCCAACATTGGCAAGAATTCTTGCACGCTAGAAATCTTCTTATCGGTAATCAAAATCGCTGGCTTTTCGTACACAGCTTCCTGGCGACCCGCATCAGTAACGAAGAACGGACTCACCCAACCCTTGTCTAAGCTAAAACCTTCGACAACTTCAGCTTCCAGCTCCAAACCTTGACCAGCCTCAACAGTAACCACGCCGTCTTTACCGACTTTCTCGATTACGCCAGCAATCAACTTTCCAATTTCCGCATCTCCCGCCGAAATCGTAGCAACTTCAGCCACGCGGTCAGACTTGCCTTCAATCGGCTCAGCCAATTTGTTCAATTCTTTAACAATTTCCGCGCCAGCTTGCTCGATGCCTTTCCTAAGTTCCATCGGATTATGTCCAGCCGCAATCAATCGATTTGCCTCTTTCAAAATCGAGTATGTCAACACCGTTACAGTCGTCGTGCCGTCGCCTGCTTGCTTGTTCAAATTCTTAGCGGCCTGCTTAATTAAATCTGCACCAACTTTATAACCTAGCGTTTCGTCATCGTTTTCTGGCAATTCAATTCCTTCAGCCACAGTTACGCCGTCATGAGTAACCGTTGGACCGCCAAAACCCTTCGCGATCACAACATTGCGACCCTTTGGACCGTAAGTTACCTTAACTGCGTCGTATAGCGATTTAGCTCCACCAAGCACGCGATTTCGCGCATCGTCATCATAAAAAACTTTTTTTGCCATAATTAAACTCCCCTTTTTATCCAACAACCGTTGCTAAAATATCTTCTTCGCGAACAACCAAATATTCCGTGCCGTCAATTTTCAAATCCGTAGTCGAATATTCCTTATAGACAATCCGATCGCCGACTTTGACGTTCTTCACATCGCCGCCAACTGCTTTAACTTCCGCAACTACTGGTTTTTCTTTAGCGTTATCAGGCAAGTAAATTCCGCTCGCTGTCTGAGTCTTTGCTTCTTCACGCACCGCTACAACACGATCGCCAAGAGGCTTAATAGGTGTACTCACGTTATCCTCCATTTCGTTAACAACGTATCTATTGTAACGCACAAATTTAGCACTCGTCAAGTGTGAGTGCTAATTTTCCGTATTTGTCCGCTTGCTTTAATCAATTACTAGTTCAAGCTGATCCGGACCCAACGTGTCGTCACCATCAAATTGCGGCATATCGTCACTGTCGCTATCACCGTAATCAAACAGAGCTGCCATTGGATCTTGGGTATGCGGCAGCGATCCCTCCGACGATGAAGATAGGCGTCTTTGAATCCTGCCCGTTCTTATAACTTCTTTAATAGCAACCCGGCCTAAAACCTGCAGCCGATCATCGGTTGTAATCACTTCAGCATAAAAATCAGCCTCAAGCTCTTCAGGTTCATCGCCTCTTCTGGCTGCTAATTCATCACCAAGGTCTTCCCTTAATGTTAACCGTAATTTTGCCCCAGTCAAAGGCCGTTCGCGCAGCATCGCGTCTAATTCCTCCGCATTAGACGGACTAACAATTCTATAAGAATCCATTTCCTTTACTACATCCTATCTATAAAATTTAATTACATTATTATCTGCAGACACGTCTTCAATAGCTCTATCCATCACCGCCCGAAAATACTCCTGCCTTGACTCAATCTGTTTTCTACTAGGAATTAAGCCATCGCCAAAATCGCTGTTTTTGAATCCCGACCAAATTGCAACGTAATCTCCCCGATCACTATACCAGCGAGCCCGCCTATTCGCTTCTTCAGCATTTTGCTGGCTTGATTTTATATCAATTCCTAACGTCACGCCGCGATATGTCACGATAATATCCTTACCATAAAACTCCTCCTCAGCGCTAGCCCCGTCAATTCCATAGACTTCAGGCAAAGAACTCAACACGCTCTCGGCAGCAATTTCATGGCGCATACCATTAATAGCAATTCCCGCAGTATTCTCTGCATAAGCAATCTCCTCCTTACTATATCCAGCATATAGTAAAGTTCCGCTGACAAAGCGCTTTATTTGAGAAATGGTAGTATATTGCTCAGTGTCAATCATTTCACGTACTGTCTTATTAAACGCCACCACTGGCTCAAGGGTTTTTATTCTTTCCCTTCGCGTCATCTTATCCCTATGCTTATCTAGTTTCTGCTGAGCTTTTAGCCAATCAGGCAGAATTGCCATCAGCTCTAGTTGGCGCATTTCATCACTTTTCGTTGCTTCATATCGAGCACCTTTCCGTTCTTTAACTCTATCGACAATCTTCGGCGCAGCGCTCAATGCAGCTCCCACCAATGCCACCCTTCCAGCTTTCCGCCTATCTAGGGTTGACGCTTCTTTCAAAAATTCATTTGTCTGAGTGATCGCGTTAATGATTTCACCTGGCGATCTCTGTGCTCTCAGTCTATCATGAGTCATAACTGCTATAATACCATAAAATCACTAAAAAAGCAACCCCGCACCCTTCTCCCTACTATTCCTCAATCTGTTATAATAACTCCATGCAATTATTCAAACATCTCTTAGAAAAAATTCTCGGTTCTTATGTAAAAAAATATCTTAAATCTCATCCTGACGCCAAGCTAATTGCCGTAGTTGGCAGCGTTGGTAAAACTAGCGTAAAATCAGCAACCGCCACTGTTCTATCAGAAAAATTCACCGTGCGCCATAGTCGTGGCAATTTGAATACAACCTTAAGTGCGCCGCTGGAAATCTTAGGCATAGACGGACCAAAAAACGCCAAATCTCCCCTAGCCTGGTTAAAAGTCTTTTCCTCGGCGCGCGCCACCATAAAAAATCCTGAATCGCCAGATGTAATTATTCAAGAATGCGGCATTGATTGCCCTGGTGAAATGGCTACTTTTATGCGCTATATTCAGCCCGACATTGCCATAATTACCTCTGTTGCTCCTGAGCATATGGAGTTTTTCAAAAATATGGATACGGTAGCTCATGAGGAATTGTCCATCGGCCAAGTCGCTAAAAAAACCATCTTCAACCTTCACGATATCGATGAAAAATATCATAATCTCATAGTTGGAAATCGCGTGAGTTACGGCGACGAATCCGCTGATGTTTTCCTAGAAATTAAAAAGACCACAGACACTGGTTGTATTGTCAATCTAAAACACTCCGAGGAAACTTCTCAGGATATAAATATTTCTGTATTGGGCAAACACAATATTCGCTCAATCACTGGCGCAGCGGCAACAGGATTGGCTTGCGGAATGAATATTGAAGAAGTTGCGGCGGCTTTAACAAAAATCAAACCAGTTTCAGGTAGAATGAATATTTTACGCGGCATACGCGGCTGTACATTGCTGGACGACACCTACAACGCCAGTCCTATTGCCATGGAAAATTCACTAAAAACGCTCTATTCCATCTCTGCCGATCATAAAATTGCCATATTGGGCGATATGAATGAACTGGGCGAAACATCTGAACTAGAGCATAAAAAAATCGGCGAAATTTGCGACCCAAGCCAATTAGAGTTGCTTATCACTGTCGGTAAAATGTCAAAAAAACACCTCGCACCAATTGCTGAAAAAAATGGCTGTAAAGTAATTTCTTTTGACACGGCGCTTGAAGCTGGAGAATTCCTGAAAAATAGCGACATTAAAGATACGACAATTCTATTCAAAGGCTCGCAGGGCGGCATTTACCTTGAAGACGCCGTGAAAGAATTACTGCTCGACCCAAGCGATGCAGAAAAATTAGTTCGCCAATCACAAAGCTGGAAACAGATTAAAGCGAAATTTTACGACTCTTTTTCTCAATCTCAGAAATAATTTCCTGAACGACCTTCTTGTCATTCCACGGAATTCGCTTGCCATTCACAATTCGGTACTGCTCATGACCCATGCCCGTAATCAGAATCGTATCGCCACGAACAGCCGACTTCAAAGCCTGATAAATCGCCTGTTTTCGATCAGCAATTTCCGTCATCTTATGAGCCTTCTTCGTTCGCTCAATTCCCTGGCGAATCATTGCCCGAATTTCATCTGGATTTTCGTTATAACTTTCCTCGTCAGTCAGGAAAATTCTATCTGCCAAATTAGCCGCCAGTTCGCCCATAATCGGACGCTTTGTCTTATCTCTGTCACCACACGCACCAAACACCAAAGTTAATCGCCCCTTGGTAATTTTATGAGTGGTTTTTAGCAATTTTTCCAGCGCATCTGGTGTGTGCGCATAATCCACAATAATATCAATTCCAAGCTTATTTTCTACTCGCTCGAATCTTCCAGGAATCGCTTCCAAATTCGCCACGCCCTCTTGGATATCTTCCAGCTTTATTCCCAATAAATATGCCAACGACACTGCAGCCGACATATTCATCACGTTAAATTCGCCAGGCAAATTAGTCGCCAACTCCAAATGAGTTTGATGATCAATCAGTAAACTCGCCTCTGTTCCCTTTTTATACAACTTAATGTGCGTTAAGTGGGCTTCAGCTTCCGGATTCGTTCCGTAAGTCATTTTCTCGCCAGAAGCTGTAAACTTATCAAAATATTCAAACCACTCGTCATCACGATTCAGCACGATATATTTCGGCTTTTTCTCAAACAACTTAGCCTTAGCTGCCGCGTAAGCTTCCATCGTTTTGTGATAATCCAAATGGTCTTGAGTCAAATTAGTCATCACCGCCGCCTCAATTGGTACGCCGTCAAACTTATGCTGTGATAAAGCGTGACTTGTTGCCTCTAAAATCACATATTCCACACCTTCGCGCTGAGCTGTTTGGAAAAAGCTAAACAGCCTCGCTACAGTCGGCACTGTCGCATTCAAATCATTTATCTTTTCCTTGCCAGCAATTTCAATCACCGCCGTCGTAAATAATGCAGTCTTAAAGCCAGCCTCTTTCAAGATTTCATTGATATAACAAGCAGTCGTAGTTTTCCCGTTCGTCCCTGTTACTGCAATAATTCTCAAGCCACGAGCTGGATTGCCATATCTTAGGCTAATCATCTTCGTGCGCGCAACTCTATAGGCGTTTTCGGTTTTTTCCAAAGCTCCTTGAGGTAGCGTTTTTCTAGCAATTTTTACCAACTCGTTTTTCATAATACCCATTTTACCACTTATATTTGCTATAATAAAAACAAATGAGGATTTTGGGAATTGAATCCAGTTGCGACGAAACAGCGGCGTCAATAGTTGAAGATGGCGAACGCTTGCTTTCAAATGTCGTCAATTCACAAATTGATATTCACGCAGAATACGGCGGAGTTATTCCAGAAATTGCCGCTCGCAGCCACTTGGAAGTTGTAAATCCCGTCATTAAAAAAGCTTTATCTGACGCAAATTGCACTTGGGATGATATTGACGCCATCGCCGTTACTTACGCGCCGGGGCTTATTGGCTCGCTATTAATCGGCACTCTCGCCGCTAGAACTCTCGCTATTATTCACAATAAGCCGCTCTTTAAGATTCATCACGTAGAAGCTCACGTGTACGCCAATTTTATCAATAAGCAATCTGACAATTTATCTCTAACATTGCCGAAACAGCAGCCGTCATTCCCTATGCTTTCGTTGATCGTTTCAGGCGGGCATTCACAACTTGTCCTATTCAAAAATCACGGTGATTATCAACTTATCGGACAAACCCAAGACGACGCGGTTGGCGAAGCGTTTGATAAAGTCGCTAAAATCATCGGCTTGCCATATCCTGGCGGCCCAGCCATCGCTAAAGCTGCTGAGCTTGGCGATCCACACGCGTTTCACTTACCTATTGCTAAATTATCCGGCGATTACGATTTTTCCTTCTCTGGGCTTAAGACAGCCGTTTTGAGAGCCGTTCAGCACGAAGTCGGTAAAGACTTCACTTTTCCCTCTCATGAGCTTCCAGCACTCGTAGATTACGAATTACGACGTAATATGGCGGCGAGTTTCCAGTATACAGCCATAAAAACTCTCGTAAATAAAACCAAGAAGGCGTTTGACAATTTCCAACCAGCTTCCGTTGTAATCGCTGGCGGAGTCGCAGCTAATCAAGAATTGCGCCGTCAATTACGCGAAGCTTTGCCAATTGACATCGAATACGCCCCTATTCAACTCTGTACAGATAACGCCGCAATGATTGCTACTCTCGGTTATTTCAGATCTCAAATTGACGAACCAACAGATCCATACGATCTGGAAGTTCAGCCAAGCTTATCAATGACAGCAATATAACGTTGTGAGGATTACAACATGAATCAACATTTTCTACAATCATCAGCCTGGGAAAAATTTCAACAATCGCTCGGTCGAAAAGTCTTTCACAACAGAGGTGAAGGATGGGAATATTTCGCAATATTAGAGCATGGCACGGGCAATTCTCGTTTGTATTGCCCCTTCGGTCCAACCGCTATTAACGAAGAATCATTACGATTGGCGCTAAAAGACTTAGCAGAGCTCGGCAAAAAACTTGGCGTAACTTTCCTTAGAGTCGGACCAATTAAACCCATCTTTTCTAAGGTGTTATCTGATGAGAATTGGAAAAAAGCCACTTATGTCCATCTACAACCAGAATATACGCATATTATTAATCTCCAGCAGCCAGAGGAAGAAATCATAGCAAGTATGGCGCAGCCCGTAAGGAATTGTTATAGGAATTATCACAAAAAAGGCGTAACTATTCATCAATCTCAAAACCCGGACGATATTAAATATTTTCTAGAATTGATACACGAAGTTGCCAAACGAACCGGTATGTCGCCGCACCCAGATTCATATTTTCATAAGCAAGCTGGTTCCCTACTGCCATCAAAGGACGCCTCATTTTGGTATGCAACATACGACAATAAAGTAATTGCTACTGCCCTATTTTTCGACTCAAAAACAACTCGAATTTATGCACATGCAGCAGCAAATTCTACACCAGAATATCGCAAACTTAACGCTGGAACTGCCCTGCTCACCGAAGCGATAATCGATGCAAAACATCGTCAAATGGAGAAAGTCGATTTATACGGAATTGCGCCTGAAAACGCACCAAAAAATCACCAATGGGCTGGCTTTACGAAATTTAAGCGATCATTCGGCGGCGAAGATATTTATTCTGGGTCAACTTGGGAACTCCCCCTAAAGCCACTTCAATATTGGCTATATCGAGCATATCAAACGATTAGAAAATAACCTTATTTCACCCATCGCACCGCATAAATTTGTGGTATAATTAAGATGTAATATAAACATGTGGAGAAATTAGAGGATTACATATTTAAGGGCTTTTGCACGTGAAAAGCTACTTTGTTTTCTTTTGTCTTTTTTCACATGAAAAAACCATGGAATAACTTATGCAGCTAGCTAAACAATACATACCAAACGATTACGAGCCAAACATTTACGCCCTCTGGGAAACTAGTGAGGCTTTAGAGCCAACAGGGGTAGGCAAGCCATATTCAATCATTATGCCACCACCTAACGCTAACGGCAATTTACATATTGGACATGCTCTTGATATGAACCTGAAGGATATTCTGATCCGCTATCACCGAATGAAGGGTGACGACGCCGTATTTATTCCAGGCGCCGACCACGCTGGGTTTGAAACTTGGGTTGTGTATGAAAGGGAATTGACGAAGCAAGGGAAGAGTCGCTTCGATTTTTCACGTGACCAATTGTATAGTCAAGTTTGGAATTTTGTACAAGAAAAACGCGGCAATATGGAGCTGCAATTGCGCGCGTTAGGTGTTAGTGCATCATGGAAGCATTTGACATTCACTCTGGATGATAAAGTCATCAACACTGTGTACGATACGTTTAAGAAAATGTGGGACGACAACTTGGTTTACAGGGGTGAGAGGATTGTTAATTACTGTACCAAGCACCAAACCAGCTTTGCCGACATCGAGGTAGAACATAAGAACGAGAAAGGGAAGTTGTGGAAAATAGCTTACCCGACGCTAGATAAAATTGGCGAGATTATCGTAGCTACTACGCGCCCAGAAACTATGCTCGGCGACGTTGCCGTGGCGGTTCATCCAGACGATGAGCGATACAAAAAATTGATTGGAACTCGCATTTTACTGCCAATTGTTGATAAGGAAATTCCTATTATCGCGGACGAATACGTCGACATGAGTTATGGTACCGGTGCGGTTAAGATTACGCCAGCGCACGACCCGAACGACTTTGAAATTGCAAAACGTCATGATTTACCTATAGAGTCAATTATCAGCCCAGAAGGGAAGATGATAAACGTGCCAGCGCAGTTCTTAGGATTAACACCAGTAGAAGCTCGCGCTCGAGTTTTGGAAGCGCTGGAGGCGCTAGAGCTACGTCGCGGTGAAACTGAAATTGAACACGCCGTTGGACATTGCTATAAGTGTGGTAGCGTAATTGAGCCAATGATTAAAGAGCAGTGGTTTATTAAAACGCAATCACTCGCACAGCCAGCAATTGACGTGCTTAAAAAAGAAGAAATTACTTTTTATCCAGCATCCAAGCGTAAAGAACTTATCGCATATCTTGAGCAATTGAAAGACTGGAATATTTCACGACAAATTCCATGGGGAATACCAATTCCTGCGTTTGTAAATGAAAACGACCCTAAGGATTGGATATTTGATACTCGCACCAACGAGCAGAGTATTGTTGTAAATGGCACAACATATATTAGGGAAGAGGATACCTTTGACACTTGGTTCTCATCTGGTCAATGGCCATACATCGTAACAGATTACTTAACTGGAGGCGATTTAGCTAATTATTTCCCAACTGACATGATGGAAACTGGTATGGATATTATGCGCGCATGGGTTTCTCGAATGATCATGCTTAGTCTATACCGAACAGGGAAGTTGCCGTTCAAAGAAGTTTATCTGCACGGAATGGTTAATGACGAACATAACCAAAAAATGTCCAAGTCTAAAGGTAACGTTATCAATCCAATGGAATTGGTTGCGGAATTCGGATCTGACGCAACGCGTATGGGAGTTATCGCTGGGCGAGCGCCAGCTCAAAGTCAGGCCTTCAACCGCGGCTCTGTCATCGCTGCTCGCAACTTCTGCAATAAGCTATGGAATATTGCCAGGTTTGTCGAAGCTCAGATTGGCGATAATCACCAAATTGTCGACTTAGAGCCGCAAACTCCGGCCGATCACTGGATTATTCGCCAATTGAACGACGCCGCCAACAACATCGCTGTTCGATTAGAGCAATATCGCTTCTCAGAGGCATCAGAAACTGTTTATCACACCATCTGGGACGACGTGGCCGACTGGTACATTGAATCGTCTAAAACCGCGATCAATCGTCCGTTATTATCTTGGGTTTTGGCAACTTCCCTGAAAATCGCTCATCCATTTGCGCCGTTTGTTACAGAAACAATTTGGCAAACGCTTAATTACACCGACGGTATTTTGATGCGTGAAGCTTGGCCGACCCCAGAAAAATTCGATCCTATTGCTGCTGAACAATTCGAGCAACTTAAACTCTTGGTTGCCGAAGGTCGCTGGGTGATTGCTGAACTGCCAGGGAATAAGAAATATCGATTGCTATACGGCAACGACAGTCTTATCGCCGACAATCAAGACACAATTAAGCATCTTATGCGGCTTGAGGCAATTGAACACACCGACCCACCACGTGGACTGAGATTGGCGGCGGCAAACAGGGAAGCGTGGCTAGATATTGATAGCGAAACTCTGTACCAACATCAGGAAAATTTGGAAATGCGCCTAGCCGAAGCACGTCAGAAATTGGCGGGATTAAAGAAGCGCCTGGAAAATCCGACTTACGTTGAGAAGGCTCCAGCTCACCTTGTCGAGGAAACTCGCGAGCAATTAGCCGAGCAAGAAAAAATCATTACTCGGCTTGTTTCGGAACTGGAAGTGATTAGCTTAAAATAGCCTAACTCACACCTTCAAAATCAAGGTGATATCCGTCAAAAGTATGTTGACCACGAGCGGCATATTTTTGGCGTAATCGCTTCTTATCGTTATTTCGAGGTGTAGTTCGCGGTCGCGCTGAACCTTCTTTCAACACATTTGACAATTGAGCGTGTTCTGGATGAGTATGGGGCTTTGTTTCTGGCATTTTTATTTCACCCTCAACGTCACTTTGAACGCTATATGTTTTCCAAGATGACAAAAACGCTTTATCGACGTTGGTATCGTGCAGCAGCACACCAAACGCTACATTCAGGCTGACAAACATAGTTGTAACGGTGAAAAACTGTTGTACTAAATTCATTTTTATTCTTTCTTTTTTGTATCTATTTTTAGAATACTAATTACAATGTTAGCATAAGCTTTGTTTTTTGTCAAGTATATTTCCCAGCATAGAAATAGCCATCCTGAACTTTACAGAGAAAATGTTTAGTATAATGGGGTCTATGGGATACCTAATTTCCATTAAGGTCGCACTAATTCTTTTTCCAATTTTGGCTTTTCTTATCACGTTGCCGTATATGATTGCGAACTATCGAAAATACGGCTCCGTCAATAAGCTACGGACTTTGATTTTCTATTCCTTTATTCTGTAT
>JANDWE010000146.1 GCA_024330325.1 Candidatus Nanosynbacter colneyensis
TCGCTCGACATGTCGCAAAAATTGATCACCCAAACCTTTACCTTCTGACGCACCTTCAATCAACCCCGGAATATCAGCAATCAAAATCGACCCGTCATCGACGTCAGCCACTCCCAAATTCGGCGTCAAAGTCGTAAATTCGTAATTGGCAATCTCCGGACGCGCATTAGAAACCACACTCAGAAACGTCGACTTACCAGCGTTCGGAAAGCCAACCAAACCAACGTCGGCCAATAATTTCAATTCCAACTCTGCCTCGAATTCCTCGCCAGCCTCACCAAGTTCAGCAATTTTAGGCGTTTGGCGCGTACTAGACGTAAAGTGTGCATTTCCAAATCCACCGTCTCCACCCCGAGCCACCACTGCTCGCTGCTGATCTTCGGTCAAATCCGCAATTACCATACCGTCGCGCTTCACTAGAGTGCCCATCGGCACCTTAACAATTAGCGGAGCGCCGCTCTTCCCTCGCTTATTACGTTTTCCGCCATCACCGCCTTTTTCAGCTTTAAGCTCCGGCTTATATCTAAAATTCAAAAGCGTGTTAAGATCTTTTGTCGCCAAAAAAACAATATCACCACCACGACCGCCATCGCCGCCATCGGGACCGCCCTTATCGACGTATTTCTCATGACGAAAACTGACTACACCATTACCGCCTCTACCGGCGCGCACTAAAACTTTTGCAATATCTACAAACATATCTTTAGTATACCAAAAAGCACCCCCGAGAGATAGCGGAGGTGCTAATATTAACTAGTTCTAGTGGATATATAGATAACCGCCTGCGCCGTTGAGTGTGCGGTGAGTAATTATTCCATAACCTGCGTAGTTCATATCGCTAACGTAAACCACACCGTTTTCAACTCGCTCAACAATACCAACGTGACCATAATATCCGGCAGTAGTCTGGAATATTGCACCAGGCGCTGGCGTATTATTAACTACGAATCCAGCGGCACGAGCACTTGTAGCCCAAGTATTAGCATTACCCCAGAAGCTACCAATCGGACGACCAAGCTGCAAACGACGCTCGTATGCATACCATGTACAGTTACCTGCTGCATAGCGGTTGCCGACAGAAGCAGTCAACCAGCTTCGACTCGCGCTCGTAGTAGTAGATGATGCCGAAGAAGAATATCGGTTACCATAAGACCTACTTCGTGGAGCAACATAACCAGGTCGCTCATTTTCTGGAAGCTCACCTCCAGGCAACACAATTCTAGAGCCAGTAGACAACTTCGCACCATCATCAATGTCATTATACAGAACGACGCGTTCAGCACTTGTCTTATACTTTTCTGCTAGAGATTGGGCAGTATCGCCGTCTTTAATAGTATAGACAACACCGTCAACAAGAGGCACAACTAGAGTCTTATTCGGCTCTACAGCGTCTGAAGTTGTATTATTAGCCCAACGAAGCGTCTGAGATGAAATCTTAAACTTCTTAGCAATAGACTCCATTGTGTCACCCTCTTTGGTCACGTAAGATGAAATACCACGCGCCGCCGAAGTGTCTGGCTTAACAATGTCAGGTTTTGTTATAACTTCTGCATCATTCTGAGAAAGGTTCTTCTTAATTGTTAGTGAAGTTTCAGACTCGCGCAAGTCACCAGCCGAAGGCAATTCCGCCGTTTCCGCCAAGTTAGTTACAGCATTAGCTGCTGCTAATTCATCTACTGAAGCTGTTTTAGACTTAGCAGACTTAGATACCGATGAAACACCGGTAGTTTCAGATGATGCTAAAGTTTTTGATCTTTCAGCGGATACATTACTACCGCTATTACCGTAGACCAAAAATGATATAGTCAATAAAAATATTCCACCGTAGATTGCAAATGATTGCAGTTTACGTTTTTTACTCCGAAGAGATGTAAAATGGTTACGAATAATCGTTCTCCTTGCGCCAATGTTACCACTAGCACCT
>JANDWE010000119.1 GCA_024330325.1 Candidatus Nanosynbacter colneyensis
CTTACGAGCTGTTTCAGCGCGGCGACACGACTGGCGTGTTCCAGTTGGAATCGGCGGGAATGAAGCGATATTTGCGCGGGCTAAAGCCGACTACGTTTGAAGATATTATTGCTATGGTGGCTCTTTATCGTCCGGGTCCAATGCAGTTTATTGACAGTTTTATTAGGCGTAAACACGGCGAAGAAGAGATAACTTATTTGCATTCCGGAATGAAAAACTCGCTGAAAAATACTTACGGAATTTTGGTCTATCAGGAACAGTTTATGCAGATTTCTAAGGAATGGTGTGGATTTACTGGCGGTCAGGCCGACACATTGCGTAAGGCTGTTGGTAAGAAGAAAATTGACTTGATGAAAAAGGTCAAGCCTGAATTTGTCGAGGGTGCGGTTAAAGTTGGTGGCGCAACTAAGGAAATTGCGGAAACTTTCTGGACTCAGCTGGAAGAATTCGCCAACTATTGTTTCAATAAGTCGCACGCCGCTTGTTATGGTTTGATTGCTTATTGGACGGCTTATTTGAAGGCGCATTATCCGGACGCGTTTATGGCGGCGCTTATGACTAGCGACCATGATGACACTGATCGTTTGGCAATTGAAATCACCGAATGTAAGCACATGGGAATTAGTGTGCTAAGTCCTGACGTAAATGAATCGTTCGTTGAGTTTGCCGTGGTGCCGAATGAGAATAAGATTCGTTTCGGAATGTCGGCGGTGAAGGGCGTTGGTGTTGGCGCGGTTGAGGAAGTTCTGCGAGCGCGCGAAGATGGACCGTTTACGTCGGTTGAGGATTTTGCTAGGCGCGTTTCAACCAGCAAGTTCAATAGAAAAGCCTGGGAATCGCTTATTAAGTCTGGTGCGTTTGACGATATGGGCGATCGATCTGATTTGCTGTTCAATCTGGATTCTATTACGTCATTTGCGTCTAAGCTCCAAAAAGAAGCCGCCAGCGGGCAGACCAATTTGTTTGGAATGTTGGGCGGCGATGATGCAGCGAGCGTCCAATCGACTCTTCATCTCCAGAAGGCTCCTGTGAAACACGACGATAAAGAGCGCTTGATGTGGGAGCGAGAATTGTTGGGGTTGTATATCTCGGCGCATCCGCTTGATAGATATGAAACGTATTTGAGCGAGCAAACTCAACCGTTGACGCAGCTGGTTCCGGAATATGACAGTCGAATGATGACGGTCGGGGGAATTATTAGCACCGTTCGTACAATTGTCACAAAAAGCGGTTCGAAAATGGCGTTCGTGGGAATTGAGGATAAGTTCGGCGAGGGCGAGATAATCGTCTTTCCAAATCTGTATGAAAAAGTTGGAGCCAAGCTGGTTCAGGACGCAGTGATTCGAGTTTCTGGTAAAAATTCAGCTCGAGATCGTGACGGAAATTTGGGCAATGAAAGTAAACTAATTGCCGATGACATTATTGCGATTACGGATAACGATATCAATGGCTATGAGTCTACTGGCCGTAAAATGGATGCGCCAAAAATTAGCTCTGCTGTAAAAAAAGAGCGCCGTGAAGCTTATCGTAATCAGAAAAATGGAGTTTCTCCAAAGTCTGCCGTAAAGAATGACGCCGCCAAACCGCAGCCAAAAGCTCATTCGGCGCCTGTTAATGTTGCGCCAGAAATTCCCGCTTCAAAGTTATTCGTGTATATTAAAGATCCGAATGACCATTCGCGATTAGTGAAAATGAAGTCTGTTTGCAGCGAGAATGCTGGCACGACTGACGTGGTTTTGGTATTGGGCGAGAAAGAAAAATCAGCCATGCGCCTGCCGTTTAAGGTGGATGCTAATGACAATTTATTAAGCCAATTAAAAAACACTCTGGGTGAAGAGTGTGTAGTTCTAAAGTGATAGTTAGCCCGCTGACAGAGGCGCCCCAGCCGGAGCTGGTTGCTCTACGGCGGGCTAACTATGCTGTCAGCGGGCATTATAAGCCCCTGTTTCTTAAGAAGCTACCTTGTCGTTGCGCAACTTGCTCCAGAAAAACGAAGCCGCATACAGGCTGCTAAGCTGTAGCAGCCCTAACACTAGGTTAACTTCAGCGCTACGCATCATAGATCCAAACTGGATCCAGAAGCAAGCAAACATAGCCGCTACTAGGACTAAGGCTACTAAGCCTAGGTTGTCTTTGTTGATAAAGCGACCGGTCTTCTCGGCCAGCGTCACGATTTCTGCCGACAAGCAGAGCAATAATAATTGCCCTGCAACAGCGAAAGCAAACAAGCTGGAAGCCATTGTATGTTCCTTTCTGTAGGGACTACTTTCTCCGGGGGATTCCGAAGAAAGCTTTTATAGATATAACACATATGGTTAATAAAGTCAAGCGGCGTGATAAAAATAAATTACCTTCAAATGAAAATAGCCCGCCAAGAGAGCTCCAGCCAAGACCGAAGTCTTAAGGTAAACTATTTTCTGACAGGGAAGATTAGCCCAAATAGCGCAATTCCTGTTGCGACTGACACGTTGAATGATTCTTTTTGTCCAAACATCGGGATTTCTACAGTGAAATCGCAGTTATCCAAAAGTTCTGGCGTGATTCCGTGGACTTCTTCTCCAAGTAACAGCGCAAATTTTTCAGGCGGCTGAAATTCTGATAACATCACGCTGTCTTTTGATTGCTCAAGCGCGATGATTGGCAAGTTTTCTGTTTGCTGATTTTCTTTAATCCAATCATTGATATCCTCGTAAAACTCAAACGGCACCAAACTTTCCGCACCTAAGGCTGTTTTATGAATTTGGCTGGTGATTTTCTCGCGAATATGCGGCAGGCGGGGATCTTCAGATCGAATTTCTCCATCGACAAGCGCGCAAGCAGGCGCCTTGCTGCATAAGCTCAAATCTGGATACGGTGTATAGCCGCTAAGAATAATCTTCTTCACGCCAAATCCCTCGGCCGTGCGGAAAATTGCCCCAACGTTATGTGTTGAGCGAATATTGTGGACTAACAGAGTAATTTCTGGATTCATATTACTATTATATCACTCGTAAAACCGTAAGCTTTTTGGTATAATTTTCATATGGACGAAGATAAAATTCAGGCGCGACGCCGTGAGCAAGATGAGGAAGCTACTCGTCGTCGAGCGTCAATTTTAGGACTTCAATATCTTGACGGGCGGGAATTTGAAGAGACTTTACCTTTGCTTAAGGGTGTTTTAACGATAGAAG
>JANDWE010000045.1 GCA_024330325.1 Candidatus Nanosynbacter colneyensis
GTGTAACATTGATATAATAAGCATAATAGGTTTTTAAGGAGGGATATGAAGAGTTCGTTGTGGAGTAAGGTTATTGGAGTGGCGATGATTGCAGGGCTGGTTTTGCCTATGTCGGTGTCTGCTAATGGTATTGGTGGTCGACCAGCAAATCCTGATCCGAATAATCCCAGGACAAGCTCAATTTTCATCTATAATCTTTCTGGTGGCGCCTCGAAATCTGACCAATTGTATGTTCAAAACGGGTCTGATAAAGAAGAAACGATTGAAGTTTATTCGGTTGACGGTACAGTTACAACGACTGGTGATATGACTTGCAAGGAGAAGTCGGAGGATAAAGTTGGTGCGGGCAAATGGGTTTCTGTCTCTAAAAAAGAGGTGACTCTTGGCGCGAACGAGAACACGCTTGTTGATTTTACGGTAAATGTTCCAAGTAAAGCAGATGTTGGCGAGCATAATGCGTGCATGGTTGTTCAGCGGAAGGTTAAGCAGTCGTCAAATAATGCTGGCGGCATCCAAGTTCAGACTCGTCAGGCTATCCGTATGGCGATAACCGTTCCTGGCGATATTCACCGCGACGTGACGATTGAGAAGTTTAATGTTAAGAATTCTAACAGTAGTCAATTGTATGAAATTGCCTTAAAAAATTCTGGCAATGTGTCGGCTGATGTTGACGTAAAGCTGGTCGTGAAAGATCCGATGGGAAATGTTGTCTATAAAAACGGTGGCGTGAACGCGACGATTGCGAATGAAACGCGGCAGTTTAATTATGATAGCAATTTGGCGCCGTTTTGGGGCGGAAAATATAAAGTAGAGTTGTCGATTTCCTATAAAAAGAAGGCTGGCGAGTGGGGAATTAGCCAGGACCAAAATGAGCTAATCACCAAAACCGCCGAATCAAAAGAATTGTTCTTCTGGCCATCAACTACAGCGTTAATGATGATTGGTGGTGGAATACTTTTGTTCATTATCTTGATAGTGATAATTGTAATAAAATCAAAACGGAACAAAAAAACTGTTCAATTTAAAAAACGTTGAGTTTATAAAAAAAGTGATAGAATAGATGTATGAAGAAAAGTTCTCTGATTAGAGCGTTTTTGAGTATTGTGATCGTGGCGCTCGGCGGGGTTTTACTATTGAAGAACCTCGAAGTTATTAACATTAGCTGGGATATTTTCTGGGGTACGGTTTGGGCTGCAGGATTTGTATTGTCTGGGCTGGTGAATATATTCAATTATCGAAATAAAACGTCATGGATTTGGGGATTATTACTGGTTGCGATTGGCATTCTGATTGGCTTCAATTCTTACGGAATAGTTGACGTTAGTATCTGGAAGGTATTCTGGCCTGTAGTTTTGATTGCTGCTGGTTTGGCAATGATGTTTAATACTAGCCCTAAGGGTGTTAAGCGTTCTAAAAAGTTGAATAAAGACAATGCAGGTAATGAGAAAATTGCTTGTTTTTGGGGTGAAGAAGATGCCGTAAAAGGTGATTATACTGGCGGTTCGTTGGTTGCGATATTTGGTGGCGTGGATTTGGATTTGCGTCAAGCAAAGATTAAAGACGGTTCTGTAATTGAAATTTTTACATTTTGCGGTGGTGTTAACATTACTTTGCCAGACGATGTGATTATCGAGAACGAAGTGCGCGGATTTTTGGGTGGAACTGATGATAAAACTCTACCTAAAGATTCTGCCAAAAAGACTCTATATCTGAAGGGTGAGTGTATTTTAGGCGGTCTGGAAATTAAATAAAGTTCTTGGGATTTTGATGAAAACGCGCTACAATAACAGTAGGGCGTTTTCGCGTATGTTGAATTGGCGTGAAATGAGCGGTTATCAGCCGTGAAGTCTGCGGGAAGAAATCGGCATAAAGTCGAGATTAGAACCTGCCGTGAGCTTGCGTAAATAGCAAATAAAGAGCTGAAAGAATCACTTCTTTTGGAATCGAGATGGTACCGTCCGCATAAAACACCTGAGCGGATTCTCGAAGTCAAAAGAGGTGATTTTTAATTTATGAAAGGAGTGCGATGAAGGGTATTGTCTATATTATGAATACCGCAGTCTCTGGGCTGATTAAAATCGGTAAAACTGGATTACAAAACTACAACGAGAGAATGCGACACCTTGAGCGTAATGGATATTATAACGTTTCTGGGCTGAAGCAATTTTTCGCTATCGAACTCAACGATTATGATGATAAAGAGGCGTTGCTGCATGAAATTTTTAGTAAGCATCGAGTCGATGATAGTGAGTTGTTTGCTCTAGATTGCGAACTCGTTAAACAGCTGTTATTGGCATTTGACGGTCAAGTAGTTTATCCAAAAAATATCAATAAGGAGCATGCGTTTGACGATGTAGTACAGTTGCGAAAGCAGGGGTCGCTATTTAATTTTTATCAAAAAGGGCTGAAAAACGGTGACGTGATTGTCTTTGCGCAAGATAAATCCATTAGTGCAATTGTTGCTGGCGAGAGGGAGGTTGAATATGACAGCGAAGTCTATAAATTGTCGCCGTTAACCCGTGAAATTTTCCAGAAAAAAGGCAGGCGTAATGCTAGCGGTGCGTACCAGGGTGCAGCTTATTGGTTATTTAATGGTAAAAAATTAAAAGACTTAGAAGACAAGTAAACTATACAAAGCGGAAGGGATAAGTAATGAAATTCAAACACGGAACACGTCGTCGAGCTGCAGAATATGAGAAAGATTGGGTGCAGCGATGGAAAGAGGATGACACATTTAACAAGTCGGTCGCGCAGCGTCCTGCCGATAATTCTTGGGTTTTTTATGACGGTCCTCCGTTTTTGACGGGAACGCCACACCACGGACATTTGTTGGTCAGTACGGTAAAGGACACGATGGGACGATTTCACACGATGAAAGGTCAGCGAGTTGAGCGCCGTTGGGGTTGGGATTGTCACGGACTGCCGGCAGAGGTTTACGTTGAAAAAACGCTAGGCATTTCTAATAAAAAAGAGATTGGCACGAAGATTAGCGTTTCGGATTATGTAAAGGAATGTCGAGCGGCTATGGTTCGAACTGGCACCGAGTGGGAAGACACGATTGAGCGAATTGGTCGTTGGGTCGAGTTTAAGGGCGCTTATAAAACCATGGATAACAATTACATGGAATCTGTTTGGTGGGCGTTCAAGAGACTTTACGAAGAAGGCAAAATCTACGAAGGCGAAAAGATTTTGGTCTATTGCACAAAGGACGCAACACCGATTTCTAAGAGTGAAGTGGCTATGGAAAATAGCTATCAAATGGACACTGATCCGAGCTTGTTTGTCTACTTTAAGCTGGAAGATGAAGATGAGTATTTGCTTGCATGGACGACGACTCCGTGGACTTTGCCGGCAAATATGGTCTTGGCGGTAAATCAGGATGTCGATTATTCTTTGGTGGCGTATGGCGATAAAAAGTTTTACGTTGCAAGCGACCGTGTTGAGAAAGTTATGACGGATGAAAAACACCAGCCGCTGGAATATTCAATTATTAAGACGATTAAAGGTTCTGAATTGGTGGGTAAAAGATTTGAGCCGCTATTCGAAAATCGTGGGCCGGCTGCGCATAAGATTCTTCACGCCGATTTCGTGACGACTGATGATGGTACGGGAATTGTTCATATTGCGCCAGCTTACGGCGAGGACGATTATGAATTGTGCCGAAAAAATGACGTTCCAGTATTGTCGTTGGTTGACGGTGATGGAAATTACACAGAAGGTAGATGGCTGGGTCACAATATCTGGGAAGTAAATAAAGAGATAGCGAAGACTTTATTGGAAGAAGGTCGGGCGCTGAAAATTGAATATATTCGTCACGAATATCCGCATTGTCATCGATGTGGCACGAAATTGATGTACCGTGCTCACCCAAGTTGGTTTATGGATATTCAGAGCCAGAAAAAGGAAATGTTGGAGGCGAACGAGCAGACAAGTTGGACGCCAGACAATTTGAGAACTGGACGATTCCATAATATCATCGAGCAAGCGCCGGATTGGAATTTGAGCCGTGATCGTTACTGGGCAACACCAATCCCAGTGTGGAAGGGTGTGAAAAATGACGGCACGGAAGTAGTGAAGGTGATTGGTAGCTTTGCGGAATTTGAAGAAGTTACGGGTCGCAAGTTGGACGATTATCATTTGCCGCAAGTTATGGATGTTACGTTTGAGTGCGACGGCGCAGAAATGCATCATATTGGTAAGGTTTTAGACTGCTGGTTTGAGTCTGGCTCGATGCCATTCGCTCAATTTCACTATCCATTTGAGAATAAAGAAAAATTTGAAGCAAGTTTTCCTGCTGATTTCATCATTGAAGCGATTGATCAAACTCGCGGTTGGTTTTATAGCTTAACAGCGGTGAATGTGGCTTTGTTTGGTAAATCTCCGTGGAAGAATTTGATTTGTACTGGATTTATCAATGCCGCCGACGGTAAAAAAATGAGCAAGAA
Organism: Candidatus Nanosynbacter colneyensis; assembly: GCA_024330325.1. Classification (GTDB taxonomy): domain Bacteria; phylum Patescibacteriota; class Saccharimonadia; order Saccharimonadales; family Saccharimonadaceae; genus Nanosynbacter. Next base: position 4,446 of record JANDWE010000045.1, read on the forward strand.
GCTGAAGAATTATACCGACCCGATGGAGT
>JANDWE010000009.1 GCA_024330325.1 Candidatus Nanosynbacter colneyensis
GACCAGAACTATATAGCCTTTACAGCCGAGGATCCTGATAAAGAATAAAAACCGACAGCCTCAGCCAACAGACGTAAAAATCACGAATCACGCAAATCACACTACACAGCAATCGGCGCCTTGATCGGTGGATGATGCTCGTAGTCCTCCAGGCGGATATCGTCAATGGTGAAATCGTCGATACTCTTGATGTCTGGATTCAACCACAGCTTTGGTAGCGGCAACGGACGTCGCGATAATTGCTCGTCAACCTGCGCGCGGTGATTATTATAAATATGCGCACTATTCAAGGTGTGGACAAATTCACCGGGCTGTTTATCTGTCACTTGAGCGATCATCGACAGTAGCAATGCATAACTGGCGATATTAAACGGCACCCCAAGGAACATATCCGCCGAGCGCTGAGTCAGCGCCAAATCCAGCTTGTCCTTCTCGCCGTTTTTACCAGGTCTTACGTTAAATTGAAACATCGTATGACACGGAGGCAGCCCGCCAGCTTGAACGATGTCATCAATTTCCGCCACATTCCACGCGCTCACGATATTCCGACGCGACTCTGGATTTGTCTTTATCATGTCAATAGTATTCTGAATCTGGTCAATAGTTCCGCCCTTCCCGTCCGGCCATTTTCGCCACTGCACGCCGTAAACTGGACCCAAATCACCCCACTCCTCGGCAAACGCGTGATCGACTGCAATTTTGCCAATAAACAATTTCATGCCAGCGCGCCACTCCTCGCCATTGATTTCTGGAATGCTTTGACCGGTTTTCTCTAGATAATTCTTGTACGGCCACTCATCCCAGATGTGCACGCCGTTTTGAGCCAGATATTCAATATTACCGGTGCCTTTGAGAAACCATAGCAGCTCGTGCGCCACACTGTTGAAATATAATTTCTTAGTGGTCATAGCTGGAAATCCGTCCGCCAAATTATATCGCGTCTGAATGCCAAAAACTTCCGTCGTCCCCGTTCCCGTACGATCGCCTTTTTGCACACCGTTATCACGAACGTATTTCAATGCGTCTAAATATTGCCTCATAAGCCCTCCTTGCCTATCTCAAATTATGACAATATCCCTCAAAAACCACAAGCAGAATCACTAGTAGTTTTAACAACAAACACGCAATTTTTTACGACAATTTAGTCAAGACTTTATCAATCAGTCCGTACTTTACAGCCTCATCTGGCGTCATCCAATAATCACGCTCCATGTCAGACTTAACCTTAGCCAACTTCTGACCGGTGTTTTTCGCCATAATCTTCGCTAGCATTTCCTTAACTTCCAAAGTTTCCTTCATGTCAATTTCCATGTCAGTCACTTTTCCGTGCGTTCCAGAAGATGGCTGATGAATCATCACCTTAGCGTGCGGCAAGCAAAACCTCTTGCCCTTAGCGCCAGAGCTGAGCAAAAACGCGCCCATGCTTGCCTGCAAACCAATTCCATACGTCGCCACATCGGGCTTTATAAAATTCATCGTGTCGTAAATTGCCATTCCGTCATAAACACTACCGCCTGGACTATTGATATATAGCGATATATCAGCTTGCGGGTCAACGTATGCCAAATGCAGCAATTGCGCCACTACACTATTAGCGGTATGCTCGTTAACATCTTCGCCAAGGAAAATAATCCTCTCATTCAATAGCCTCGAATAGATATCAAAAGCACGCTCGCCGTCGGCCGACTTTTCAACGACAGTTGGAATGAGATATGATTTTGGCATATTTACCCTATTTCTTCGTGTTTAATTCAACCAATTTAGCAACGGTCTTATCTGTAATTATTCGATTGGCGATGTCGCGGTGGACATTTGGATTGTCAAACTGCTCTAATATTTTCTTATCTTTGCCGTATTGCTGCTTAAAGAAATTAATTTGCTCTTGAATCTCATCACGAGAAGCGTCAATCTTCAATTCCTTCGACAATTCCGCCAATACCAAGCCAGCCTTAACGCGCTTTTCAGCCGCTGGACGAGCTTCTTTCTTCACCCACTCTTCTTTATCTTTGAAGCCCTGAGTCTTCAAATAGCTATCCAAACTCAGTCCGCTATACATCAAATTCTGAGTCAAATCACGCTCGATTGATCGCAATTGATCCTCAACCAAAAGTTCTGGCAGCGCGGCTTTACTTTTTTCCGTCAACTCACCGACCAACGCGTCCTTAAATTTCTCATCAGCTTCACGCTCTTTTTGCGCGGTAAGTTCACGCTTGATGTCCGCTTTTACTTCTTTCATCTCTGTAAACGGACCACATTTTGCAGCAAATTCATCGTTTAGTTCTGGCAATTTCAATTCATTAACCTTGTGAAGTTTCACGGTAAACACAACGTCTTGACCTGCCAAATTCTCAGCGTGATAATCCTCTGGGAATTTCAACTTCAAATCGAACTCTTCACCAGCCTTATGACCAATCACACCTTCTTCAAATCCAGGAATGAATTGACCTTCGCCAAGCTTCAAGCTATATTCCTTAGCCGAACCTCCCTCAAATGCCACACCGTCTTTCTTTCCCGTAAAGTCAATCACAGCCTCGTCGCCGAGCTTAGCGGCACGCTTGACCTCTGATTTTTCGGAATAGTTTTTACGGATTCGCTCAATAACCTCGTCGACATCTTTATCTTCGACCTTGGCTACTTCTTTTTTCGCTGTCAATTTTTTATAATCACCCAATTTTACTGGCGGAATAACTTCAACTTCAGCCGTAAATTCCAACTCAGAACCAGGAACAAACTTCTTAACTTCAACACTTGGTCGATCTAAAACTTGCAATTTTTCCTGCAAAAACGCCTCAGCTACTGCCTTTGACAAAGCATTCTCTAAAATCTGCTCCTGTAAAGCATTAGGGTCAACGTGCTTAGCGGCTATAGTTGCGGGAACTTTTCCTTTGCGGAAACCTGGAACTTTGATGTCGCGCGCCAACTTTGTCAAGGAAACCTGCTCTGCGTCAGCTAATTCGCTAGCACCCAAAGAAATCGTCAATTGAACTTTAGTATCTGATAGTTTTTTTACAGTAGTCTTCATAAAGACTAATTATAACAGATATCAGACTATATCTCAAACAGAGCGTCTTCATCGCCATCGTATCGACGATCTTTGACAATTGTCACGATTCGTTCAGCGCTAACCTTTTGCTCATCAGACTCCACCAAGTTTCGAACCGTGTATGCGCCGCTAGCAATTTCATCCTCACCCACGAACACCGCAAACGGAATTTGCTTTTTCAACGCCGCTTTTATCTGCTTGTCAATCTTTCTACCAGTGATATCCAGCTCTGCTCGCACGCCTTCACTGCGCAATTTTCGCGCCAAATCGTCCGCGCCAGCCATAGATTCTTTTGACACCGGAATTATATATACATCTGTTTTAGACGCCAATTTAGGCAACAAGCCATGCACTTCCAAAAATTGTTCCATCGTTGTCGCACCCATGCCAACGCCGACCGTAGCAATCGGCTCAACGCCAAATAACCCAACTAATCCGTCATATCGTCCGCCACCAAACAGCGCTCGGTTATTCTCTGGCGAATTGTCAAAAAGCTCAAAAACCATGCCCGTGTAATAGTCCAGTCCGCGCATCAAAGTAACATCAAACACCGCATTCGTGATGCCTTTTTGGCTAAGCAATTTCATCACTTCACGAAGTTGCTTGACGCTTTCATCTTCCATCAATTCGCTCGGCAAATCATCAACAGACTTCATGCTGATCATTTTTGCTAGCTTCGGCAAACCCTCTGACGCTTGACTACCAAAAATCTCAATCGCCTGACGCTTAAATTCTTCGGCAGGAATCTTATTTTTCCTATCAAGCAGCTTCATCATCATCGTCGAACCAACAATATCAAGCTTCAAAAATTGGCTCATCAAACGATTGATCAATTGGCGATTATTAACCCTGACCGTAAACATTTCCTGCTTGGCGCCAAAATTCATCACGCTAGCGTGACTCAGCTCAATAATCTCCGCGTCCGCCGCCGCGCCGTCCACGCCGAATAAATCCGCATTCAATTGCCAAAACTCACGCTCACGCCCACGTTGCGGTCGTTCATAGCGCATAAAATTAGCAATTGAATACAGCCGCGCAGGCATCGCTAATTCCTGACGTTTAGCCGCCACCATTCGAGAAATCGACGGCGTCATCTCAGGACGAATCGCCACCATTCGACCGCCACGATCTTCAAAAGCGTATGTTTGCTCGCCCGCCAATTCCTGACCAGACTTCGCCAAATAAATATCTAGCGGCTCCAGTAGCGGCGCGCCATATTCTTCGTAGCCAAAACTCTCAACCGTCTTGTGCCAAACATTAAAAATGTAATTCTGCAGACGCTTTTCCTCTGGAAAATAGTCTCGCGAACCTTTATAACTTTGTGTAGATAAACTGCTCATGTTAGCTCCATTATGTCATTATTTCTTATTTATAGCAATCAAAAACGCCGAGGCAGAACTCGGCGCGTACAATCAAAAATCAGAGTCCTACCTCGGCAACACGTGTGAATGATGGAATTTAGGTAAAATCATACGCCTATTGTAGTAAATTTCATGCTTTTTGTAAAGTAGGAACTGACGGAGTTATTGCGAGAAATAATGGTGTATCATTAATTTATGGACAACATCACACATCGTATCGCCGAATCTATTCGCACCAATGATTTGCCAGCTTACCAGCGTGAGCGCTATCCCGCCATTCAAGAAGGCGAACTTGTTCGCTTTACAGACGAGGATTTTTCTGGCGTTGATTTTGGCCAGTTTGTCATGGGCTTTTTCGTGTTTGAAAACTGTAATTTGGACGATGCAAAGCACATTTATGGGCAACCGATTTATTTTATCAATTCGTCGGTTCGGAACGTGGATTTTCGTGGCGTAAAAGCTATTATTGAAGCAAAAGGCTGCGACTTCCGTGGTATGAAATATGACAGGGAAACGCAATTTGTCTATGGTAGCGGGAAATTGGCAGCACGATCGCGTTTCATAAATTGCAAACTAGATGATAAAACTCGTGATTTTTTAAGCCAACAAGGCGTAGAAATTAGCTAGATTTTATTATTCCCAATGCATGTTGTTGACAGCCATCAAAGACCTGAGTCGTGTCTATAAACCGACTCTTTTTCTTGTTAAACTGTTCATATGAAATATTTTACAATAGTTAAATATCACCCCTGCGTTCAGCTAGCTCACGCCTATGAGCATTTATTTGTATCTACGGTTACAGAATATCTTTACCAGCACAATAGATATAAGCTATTAGACTACTCATTAAACGGCGAAACCTACGAATCAGGCGTAATAGTCATTAACGGTGAATGCTATAATAATGAATCTGAAAAATTATTAAATAATATAGCAACCATGAAAGCCGACTTAGGGTCGGAGAAATCTGGATATCTGCCGGTCGCGCAAGCAATATCCCAAATAGGCGCCGAAGAGCCCAATATGCTTTATATCGGCAATCCAGAAAGAGTAATTAAAGAGCTGAAAAAACTCAACACGAAATCCTGGAAAAGTATAGACTCAGTTAGCCTACTGCCAGATACAAAGGCTGCAAATGAAGACATTGTCGATTTAATATACACAACAAATCAGCTATCAAATGTTAATTCACCTTTAGAATTAAATATCGAGATCAAAGATCAGCCTATGGGGATCTGCGCATTATGGTATGAGCTAGCTAGATTTATAGGACTATCAGTTGGGCAGAAAATTTGCCATAATTTCAGTACATATTTCAGTGGTGAACATGTAAATAATGACGGCGCAACCATGACCTATACCGCCACTTTTTCCGTCAATAGACATTCCCAACCAGAAATAAGTTTAGAAGAAGTAACTTTATTATCCAGGAAAACCATAAATGAGATCATTACGCCGAATGTATTAATGAGATTTTCTACGTATTTGTCTTCCGTATCATACTCTCACAATCCACACTTTGCGCCAGATATATCTTATATAGCCCAGAATATTGGAATGCTAGTAGGTTCACAAGGATGGAAAAACATCTCCACCCCCGATAACATGAAAAAAATACTACAAACAGTATCGTACAATCTACACTGCGGAAATAGCTCAATTGATCTATAAATCACCCCTCGACAACGTCAGCACATTCTGTTGCAGCCAACAATACATCGCTACAGTCGCTGCCGCACCGACGTTTATAGAACGAGTCGAGCCGAATTGCTCAATCGCCACAATCTGATCCGCAGCGCCAGCCAGCTCTGCAGAAA
>JANDWE010000079.1 GCA_024330325.1 Candidatus Nanosynbacter colneyensis
ATACTATTTTGCAAGATGCCACGGCGAAATTACTCAAAAAATAGTCAAAAAAGCCAAAAAACATCATTGATGTCAATTTCAGGGTTGGCTAATTGCCAGAAAAAACGTCGCTTCTCAACAGAGATAAAAGCCCGCCAAGCAGCAGAAATCCAAGAATTAGCAAACCCGAATTTGTCGATTGATATATATCACTGCGAATGGTGCAAAAATTGGCATTTGACGTCGAAGAATTCTAAATAGACGTAACCGTTATGTTATAATTGGAAGTGTTATTAAATAGGGGAATATATGAGCGAAGACACAACGAACAACCATCAAGACACAAAAGTTGTCGTATACAACACTAGCTGGTGTGCGTTTTGCCACACGGAAATGGAATGGCTGAAGAAGCTGGGAATTGACTTTGTTTCCAAAGATATCGAGGCTGATCCTGGTGCAAAAGAGGAATTGCTAAATAAAAATGGCGGCAATTTCCAAGGCGTGCCCGTAACGGATATTAACGGAGAATTAGTGCTTGGTTTTGATCGACCGAAACTACAAGATTTGCTACGAAAAAACGGCTTACTAGCTGACTAATTTCTTGAAAATAGACTTAAGATTTTCCGTCAAATTCTGGCGGAAAATTTTTATTCTGCGCCAATTTGCACAACTTTGCCGCCAAGTTTTTCGCGGAAATAATTATCGTGGCTAACGTAAAGAATCGCGCCGGAATATTTGACCAGCGCCGTTTCCAGCTCTTCGATGCTCGGCAAATCCAAATGATTCGTTGGCTCGTCCAGAACTAGCAGTTGCGGGTCGTTCGCCAGCATGGAAATAATCTGAAAACGCGCCTGTTGACCGCCAGACAAGCGAGCCAGCGGCGTCATTCGATCAGCGTCTGTGAACAAATAGTCAGCCAAAAGTTGCCGAATTTTCGTATCAGAAATCGACAAATCGCGACTCATATACAATTTTTCAATCGCTTTTTCTAACGGATCAGACAGATATCGCTCGTCAATTTCTTGCTCATAAACGCCAATTCGAACCTGCGGATCAAGGAAAATATCGCCAGAATAAAGAATAGGACCGCCGTCAAAACTCTTGCCCGACGCCAGAATCATCCGAATCAACGTAGTCTTACCAGCGCCATTGCGGCCTCTAATTTCAATCGCTTCACCTTCGCGCAAATCAATATTCACGTCCTCAAATAATATCCGCTCACCAATCCCAACCGCCACATTTTCCGCACGAACCAACACGTGCTGACTGCGACTGGACGCATCCTTCATGCTCAGGCGAATATTACGCGACTTGAATTTTCCGTAGCGCTCGGCGGATTTATAATCCAATTGACTAGCAGATTCTTTGTCAATCCAAAACGTCGGCTTTTCCATTTCCGACAATTCCGCTAGCTCCGATCGCGCCTCATTCTCCAAGCGCTTAAATTTCTGAATCGTGCCAGGATTACGCGACTTTTCCTTAAGCCTTTGATAGTCCAAAACTTTTTGTTTCAGGTTAACAATCCGCTTCTCAATCTGCTCAAAATTGTTCATTCCAGCCGTCGTCGCTTGCGCGTTCTGCTTCAAATACGCGTCGTAATTTCCGCGGTAACTCACGGCTTGTCCGTCCTTAATCTCAACTATTCGATCAACTTGCCCAAGTACATCGCGATCATGTGTAATGATTAGCATCGCTTGATGTGGCTGCGAATTCATCCAATCAATAAACTGCTGTTTCGCAACGTAATCCATGTGGTTGGTCGGCTCGTCAATCAGCGCCAAATGCGCCTCCGAGTGCATAATTTTAACAATTTCCACCAGCCTTTTTTGACCGCCAGACAGGGAAGAAATCCGCCGATTACCATAACCATCTAACTGAAACTTGCTCAGCTCTCGCTCAATTTTTTCTTCAACTTGATAAAATCCTTTTTGGTCAAATCGTTCCAAAGCCTGTGTATATTCTTCAATCTTTCGCATATTATCGCCCATAGTCAGCGGATATTCATCAATAATTTTCTTTAGCTTGGAATATTCTGGAAGCCCGCCAAGAATATACGACATAACCGTTTGATCACCCAAGCCGTGATGTTCCTGAGCGGTAGTCGCAACCGTAATGCCGCGCCGAAAAATAACCTCTCCCGTATAATCAGTGTCTTTTCCGCTCAATATTCCAAACAGCGTCGACTTACCGACGCCGTTACGGCCAACCACGCCGACTTTCTCGCCGTCGTCCACACTGAACTTGACGTCTTTCATCAACATCTTATCGCCAAAACTTTTTTCAGTAATGTGAATGTCGGCTATCATGCTTGAGATATTGTAACATAAGTCACATTTCAGCCGCACCAAACTAGCCTAAATATACTGTCGCGTTAAGTTTTGCTATAATATAATCCATGTCAAAGCCAAAAGCTAAAAAACCAGCCACACAGAACATTGTCAATCGTCGTGCACGGTTTGATTATGAACTTGGCGAAGAAATCGTTGCCGGCTTGGTTTTAACTGGAATGGAAGTACGAGCCGCCAGAGAAGGCCACGTCCAGCTTAAAGGCTCATTTATTAGCTTAAGAAACGGCGAATTGTGGCTAAATAACGCCAGCTTTTCACTGCGATTAAACGTTCGCGGAGAAGCAAATAGCCGCTCAGTCGATACTTCGGCGCGGAAATTGCTAGTCAGCAAAAAACAATTGTCCAATTTTACCGAAGCCAAAAAACAGGGAATGACAATCGTCCCGACCAAATTATTGACCAATGGAAAGTTTATTAAAGTTGTAATTGCGCTCGGAAAAGGTAAGAAAAATTACGACAAGCGCCAAACCATCAAACGCCGCGACCAAGACCGAGAAACCAGGCGACTTATCTCCAATAGATAATCGCATTGACTACGAACTCGACTCAGAATTTATTGATTTTCGCGCGCTTTAATTAGATTTTCATAAAGCTTTTCAAGTTTCTTCACTTGACTGCGCTCTGTGAATTTATTAGCCAGCTTTTTACTTTCAGCACTAAATTCCGCTTGTTTTTTCGGACTTTTTAGAATCGCAATTACTTTTTCCGCGACACTTTCTGGATTATTTTCTGCAAAATAGCCATTAACTCTATCCTTCACAACCTCTGAAACTTCCTTGTCGATAATAACAATCGGCTTTCCAGCGTGAGCAGCTTCGTGAAGAACCCAGCCTTGCGTATCTTTAAGCGAAGGAAAAGTAAACACGTTCATCACTTTATACGCCACGCCCAAATCTTCTCGCGGCATAGCGCCAGTAAATATAATCCTATCCGCAAAATCCGTCTCGGCTGCCATTTTTTCCAAAGTCTTTCGATATTCAAAATCACCGACAAACAACAGCTTTGATTTTGGACGAGCTTCGGCAATAAACTCGCTAAACGCCTGAATCAAAATTGGCAAATTCTTTTCCTCACCCAAACGCCCAACAAATCCAAACACTTCATCTTTTTCATCAAGACCCCATTGCTCGCGAAATTCCGCAACTCGTTTCGCGCCCGCCCGCGGAAGAGCATTCACGCCGTTTGGCATTAAAGTAACATCGTACGTGTAATCTTCGGTCTGCCAAGATTCCAATTGATCGCGGCTTTTACGCGACAGAGCAATCACCGCATCCGCCTTACTGTATAAAATAGTAATAACGCGCTCAATAATATCTTTATTCCATTTCGTTACGCCATTACGCGGACGATAAAGCTTAGCAACTTCCAGTAAATCCTGTCCATTCAATTTTACCGACAATGGAAAAACCACTCCCGCCAACGCCAAAACTCCTGGCAAAACCGCAGGATAATGATCGACGAATTCGTATAGATCCGTACAATGCTGAATAATCAAAGGAATATTATTTTTCTTCGCCGCCTTCACGCCCAATAGACCAATTTGCGACGGCGTAAAAATATGAACGACGTCCAGATGCATATTAGCAATTTGACGCTGCACCACAGGAGGGAAGAACACCGACGTGTCGTAATCATCAAAGAACGCGCCCGTAATTGAGCGGAAACGAATTATTCGACTATTCTCATCTTCGTGGAGAAGTTCGGCTTGCTTGGATGGACTAATAGACTTTGCTGGACAAAAAACATAAACCTCATGACCCAAAGCTTCCAGCTCGTGCTTTAATGATTCGACAACGTAAACGATACCGTTAATGGACGGCCTGTAACTGTCCGTAAAAAGTCCTATCCTCATAATAGCCCCATTATACCATTTATATCAGCGATCGATAAAATTCGACCAATCGCTCGGCGCCAGCACTGCTGTCAAAACGCTCAGCAATTTTCTCAGCACCAAGTTGCGCTTTCTTATAAGCTTTCTTATCTTTGCGCAATTTACTGATCAACTCCAAGAACTCATCGTCTGTTTTCGCCATAACAGCGTCGCCCTTAAATGTGTCGTTATATTGCGGAATGTCGCGTAGAATGATCGGCAAGCCAGCGCCAGCCGCCTCCAAAACGCACATAGGATGATTTTCCTGCATAGCTGGCAGAACAAAAACGTCGGTAGCGACATAATAGTCACGAACATTCTCCAAAGGTATAACGCCAGTTACAGTGAGATTATTCGGCGCATTTTTTATCATATTTTGCATGGCGTTATAATCCGCGCCCAAATTCTTAAACGGAATTCCTCCCACCCAGAAAAACTTCACATCTGGCATTTCTTTAGCAGCTTTTATTAAAATATCCAAACGTTTTCGCGGCTGAACTTGACCATTTCCCATAACCACAAAATCATCATCCTTCAAGCCAAGCTTCTTCCGAGCCGACTTTTTCTCCGCAGCAGAATGCTTGTATCTCGACATATTTATCGTATTGTAAAGAACTTTCGTCTTTGGTACGTGCATATCATTTATCAACTCATCAGCAACCATACCAGAGCAGGCCAAAACCAAATCAGCCTTTTTGTAAAAGAATTTCAGCCACGCTCGACCTAAAGGCTTCCAATATTTCGCGCCTTTAATCGAACCGATAAAACTATCCGGCACAATGTGAGCAGAAACAACTTTTTTGCCACTTTTTTTCATCAAATGCCGGAACGAATACAAACCCATAGTCTGAATATGAACAATGTCAGCGGGACGATCAGACTTCACTTCAATATCAATATCTTTTCTTTTACGCAGCGCGTCCGTAATCTCCTTATAAGCCGTATGCACACCGTGACCCTGAACGGTGAATTCGCTCTCAGAAATCATATTAACAATTAGTTTTTTATCATCTTTCTTACTCATACCTACAGTATAGCAAATAATTATTCCGCCAATATCAATTCGGCAACCAGTTCTGGGCTGTCCAACACCGACAAATGCCCCGTATCAAGCTCCACAAATTTATCAATTTTTACACCATCGGCGGCGTTGGCTGGAAGCGAAATCTTGTCCCGTCGCCCAACTATCAATCCCGTAAATTCGCGCTCAGAAATAATAATTTTTTCACCCCGAGAAATATCCCGCGCAATTTTCGATTGCTCCAAATATTGCCGCCGCGTTACTTGCGTATTTTTCGTCAGCCACCGTATCAAATCCACGGTGCTTTTCCGTCTATTATTCACCAAGCACAGCCCACGGAACACCGAAAAATAATAGTTCAAATAAATATATTGACTTATCCGACGAGAGTGGTAAAAGAACGACGAGGAAATTTTCGATATGGCCGAAGTTCTAATCGGAGGGCTGATGTACCAAATTTTCCGGCATCGCATTTTATTTGCCGCCAGACATCCAAGCGAATGGGCGACAACCTCGTCAATTGACACGCCTTTACCGTCAAAAGCCGACATCAAATTCATCGCCCAATTTTCAACGTCGCTCATTTTCATATTTTTTATCAATTGACTTCTACCGTGAGAAGGCAAGTCAACAAACACCAAATTCGCGTCATTTTTCAGGTGATAAGCCAGCGGAATCAGCCCGTGAAAATCGCCACCAATACCGTGAATTAGCAAAATAGTTTTATTCGAGCCGCCTTGATAAAAATAGCAAGCAGTTTTCACGCCTCCGACGTCCATAAAGCCGCTTGATATTTCGCCCAAAAACTTATCGTACATTGGTAGCATATTCATTAAATTATATCATCACGGTATAATAAAACTATGAAGCTTTTCTCTTGGAACGTAAACGGCATTCGTGCGGTCATCAATAAGGGTGAATTTGCGAAGTTCATCGACACGTACAATCCAGATATTTTATGCCTACAAGAAACCAAAGCCACACGAGATCAAGTTGAAATTGACCTGCCAAATTATCACGAGCATTTCTATTCCGCCGCCAAAAAAGGCTATTCTGGCACGGCGATTTTCTCAAAAATTCCGCCTCTGAGCTGGCGCGACGGTTTTCCACCAAATATTATTGAGCAATTTGATTTGACGGGCGACGAATACGGCAATCCAGCCGACGAAGGACGAATTATCACCGCCGAATTTGACGATTTTTGGGTTGTCAATTGTTACACTCCGAACTCAAAAGGGGATTTGAGCCGATTGGATTTGCGATATAAAAAATGGGACAAGGCGGTGTTGGCTTATCTGGAAGAATTGGAATTATCAAAGCCAGTCCTTTACTGTGGCGATATGAACGTGGCACATCAGGAAATTGACTTGGCAAATCCGAAACCTAACGTCGGCAAGCACGGCTTCACCGACGAAGAAAGGGAAGGTTTTCAGAACTATTTGGACGCTGGATTCACAGACACTTTCCGGTCGGTTTTCCCTGAAAAAACTGGCGCGTATACTTGGTGGACGCACTGGGCTAATGCCAGGGCGCGAAATGTTGGTTGGCGGATTGACTATTGGCTGGCGTCGCGTGAAATCGCAAATCGCGTTACTAATCCGCAAATTCATCCAGAACAGATGGGCAGCGATCATTGTCCGGTGAGCATTGAGGTAAATTTGTAATGGATATGAAATTTTGGCAAAAACAAGAACCAGGGAAGCCACTTTTTCCAGATGTCGAATGGAACAAGCCAGAACGGCGCGACCAAGCAGGAAAATTAGGAATCATCGGCGGCAACAAATTAGGTTTTTTGGCGGTGGCAGAAAGTTATCAAGAGGCGCTCAGGGATGGCGTAGGTGAGGCTCACGTTTTACTGCCTGATGCTTTGAAAAAAAATGTTCCCGCGAATATGACCGACGTTTTATTCGCACCGACAAACCAGTCGGGAAGTTTGGCTAACGAAGCACTTGACGAGGCGTTGACGCTGGAAAGATGGGCGGACGTATTGCTATTATGCGGCGACGCTGGGCGGAATAGTCAGACGGCAATTGTCTACGAAGAATTGATCAAAAAATCAGAAATTCCTGTCGTGCTGACGCGAGATGCGATTGACCTCGTGCAGAATAGTTTTCAGGAAATTCTGGACAATCCGCACGCGGTTTTCGTGGCAAGTCTGGCGCAAGTTCAGAAAATATTCCGCGCAATTTTTTATCCAAAAATGATTACGTTCAGCATTCAATTGTCGCAACTCGTTGAAGCGTTGCACAAATTCACCATCACATATCCCGTAACAATTTGCGTTTTTCATGCCGACAATTTAATAATCGCCCACAGCGGAGAAGTCGTCACCCAAAAATGGGACGCACCAATGGCAATTTGGCGGGGAACCGTCGGCGCCCGCGCCGCAAGCTACTTGATCTGGTCGTCGAAAGCGCCGCTAGCAGCAATCAGTACCGCTATCTGCAAAATGTAGCCTCACATAAATATCCGCTTGACATTACGTACAATTAGTTGTATTATACTACCAAGCTTCCGCTTGTGACTTGTCAAGGGCGGAAGTAGCCCTTAGTCGCAAGCGAAGCATCCCTCAAGAAGGAGGTGAAAGCAGTGCGTCACAAAATCAGCAAGATTGTAATTAACACAGGAAAAGTATTATCTTTAGTTATTCCTGTGTTCGCCATCGGCTCAGTAGGAGCCGTGTTAGGTGCGGCGATTTTAGCAATTTTGGCGGATATCGCGGGATTTACTATACTGACCGCGGTTAAGATTGGTTCTCTAATTGGAGCAATCTCAGCCTGCGCCATGGTAATCAACCATTGTCTCCACTGTCGCAATTGCGACAGTGGTTGCCACCGAGTGGCTTAAAGCCCACAGATGAAGACAGCTCGCCTGGAAGGCTATAAAGCCTCGGTTAGCGCCTTTCTGCGGGCTGTTTTCTTTGCATAAAAAAATCGCCCAAATTGGACGATTATCACCTGAAGCTGCCTCTGGTACCGCGGGCCGGACTTGAACCGGCACGAGCTATTGCTCACCAGATTTTGAGTCTAGCGCGTCTACCAATTCCGCCACCGCGGCACAAGAGAACGCTCCAAGCTACCGTATGATTGTAACACAACTAGCAATTTCTCACAAGCACGACTTTTATTTGATATCAATTTGGCGTATAATAGAAGGAGTTATGTATCCGACGGATGATCAATCAAACGGTCGAGTGGGCATGCCGGTATCAGATCAGCGCCGATCTCTCACGCCGCCAACTCGCGACTCAGCAGCCTCACGAAATGCCGCTGCTGATGTTATTCGTGGTCAGCTTGACGCTATTTATTCCAGAACAGAAGAACAGAATTCCGCGCCAGAAAAAACTCAGACGCAACCATTTTCCGCTCAATTGCAATCAAAACCCGAAGTCCGATCAGAACAGCCTAAGGCACAAATATCCAAACCTCAACAAGCTTCAATAACACCACAGCCAGAGCCGAAAAAAGACACCGTCAATCACGCTATGAGGACGACGCCAATTGCCCAAACCCAGATTCAGCCAAAGCCACAAATTAGCAATTCCGATCCCGCAAACCAAACCGCTCAAACTCAAAATTCAACCATCCACACTCAAGTTTCAGCCGACCAGTGGAAGCAATACCACAGCGCTTGGCAGAAATATTATCAGATGTATTATGAGCGTTACTACGCTGGCGACATCGCGGCAAAGAATCGTGAAATTTCTCGATTGACGAAGGAAAGTCAGAATATCACGCCAGTAGTCAGCGAAGACGAGCCTCTGGACCCACAAAAAGCAGCCATAAAAGAACTCCGCAGTCAAATTCAGCAAAAGGTTCGCGACTCCGCTAATAAAGTGAAAAAATCCCGTCATTTCGTTCCGGCGATTGCTGGATTATCGGTGCTATTGGTCTTCATGTTTTTGCAATATAACCGCGTTATTTTCGGCGCGGTCGCAGCCTATACAACACCTGGTGCAATTAACCCGCAAAACATCATCGTTGACGCCTCCACCGACGTAACTGTCGGACCCGAGCCTAGGATTATTATTCCAAAGATTAACGTTGACGCGCCGGTCATTTACGGCGCCGCCAGCGACACGAAATCGCAATCAAAAGCCATGGAGAAGGGAGTAGCTCACTTTTCAATTCCTGGCGCCAGCGCCGTGCCAGGCGAAGTCGGAAATGCCGTATTTGCCGCCCACTCCAGTAACGATGCTTTTGCCGGTGGCGATTATAAATTCGTCTTTGCTCAGAATGAAAAGTTAGTCAAGGGCGACATTATTTACATGAATTACAACGGGAAACGCTACACTTATAAAATAACATCAACAGAAGTTGTTATGCCAACCGAAGTTTCAAAAGTTCAGATTAATACAGATAAGCCAATGCTGACGCTTGTGAGTTGCGTGCCTTTAGGAACCGCAGAAAAGCGACTTCTTATCTTTGCGGAACAAATCAGCCCAGACCCGAGCAAAGCCACTGCGACGTCAGAATCCAGCTCAAATCAGCAACAAAGCAACAACTCAAACAT
Source organism: Candidatus Nanosynbacter colneyensis (assembly GCA_024330325.1). Classification (GTDB taxonomy): domain Bacteria; phylum Patescibacteriota; class Saccharimonadia; order Saccharimonadales; family Saccharimonadaceae; genus Nanosynbacter. The sequence continues at coordinate 9,731 of JANDWE010000079.1, forward strand.
CCCAGGAAAACCCGAGCCGACTTTGCTTGAGAAGTTATTCGGCGGTCGATAAATTATCTATTAATTGAACAGCCCAATCGAACCATTGTCCATATTCATTTTACTCAGGACAATTTTTCCAGAAGCGTTGGTCGTCAATCCGTAAACGTATCGCTGATTTGAGGATAAAACAGAATCCAAACCAGGCTTAACGTCTATCAACGTATGAGCGTTCGTACCGTCAAACTCGCGAATCTCCATTTTTCCCGACGCAGAAACGCTACGAATATAGAAGTTGTCAAGCCACTTCACTTCCTGCGCCACACCAATATTAAACACGCTCGACAATTCTTTACGCTCCAAATCATAAGTCTGCAGTACCGCGCCGTTTTGCGCCACGATAAATCGCCCAGCATTGTCCATCATCACGTTCGCAGTCGCATTGTCAATTTTAATGGTCTTTGCCGTTTTTAAGAACTCTTTTTGGCGGTCCTTAGAATCTGAAATTTCACCTCTGTAAATTGTCATATTTTTGCCATCAGTCAAGACCACGGTGTCTTTATTGAAATAGCGAGAAGTTCGAATTACTGGGGTAGAATTAGTAGCAAAAGTACCAATCACAAACGGCTCTTTCC
>JANDWE010000151.1 GCA_024330325.1 Candidatus Nanosynbacter colneyensis
GATTAAACCACGCACCTTATCCAACGCTGAATCTAGATTAGCCTCTAAATCCGGGTGAATAAGAACAGTTAGTTCGTATTCGTTCATGTTTCCTCCTCTGGAATCCATTTACGGATGCTTATGCTGTCTCACACAAGCTTAGGTTAATATTCAATTGCTATTATATCACTAAACAGCCAATATTGCCAATCTCACTACTGATAAATCGTAGCAATTGCTATTCCGCCAGCAGCTCCTCAAGCTCTTCTGGACTAGAAATCAAAACATCGCGCGGCTTAGATCCGTTCTGCGGACCAATAATTCCCCGCTCCTCCATCTCTTCAATAATTCGCGCTGCTCGCTGATAACCAATTCCCAGACGCGTTTGCAGCATACTCGTTGAGGCTTTGCGACGCTCAACCACCACACGAACCGCGTCCTTAAACTTATCGTCACCACCTTCCGACAAGTCCATCACGACGCCGCCCTTGCCGTCCAATTGAACTGGCTGAGCCACCACTTCGTCGTTGTATTGCGGAGCCATCTGCATACGCAAATGATCGGCAATTTTATTCACCTCGTCATCCGTCACCCAGGCGCCCTGAATACGTTTTGGTTTACTCATGCTTGTTACGTAAAATAGCATATCACCCTGACCCAATAATTTCTCAGCGCCAGATTGGTCTAAGATCGTAATACTGTCAACCTGGCTAGCGACCGTAAAGGCAATTCGCGCTGGAACGTTCGCCTTAATCAAACCAGTAATCACGTTCACACTAGGGCGCTGCGTTGCCAACACTAAGTGAATACCGACCGCTCGCGATTTCTGTGCCAAACGAACAATTAACGTCTCAACATCCTTTTTAGCCATCATCATAAGATCAGACATCTCGTCCACCACAATCACGATATACGGCATCGATCCATCTTCATGCTCCTGAACATTGCCATTTTCATCAGCAATCGCAATCTTCTTAGCGCGCGACTGCAGCCTCTTGTTGTATTCCTTAATATTACGGATTTTCTCGCCCGCCAACAATTTGTAACGTCGTTCCATCTCATTCACTGCCCACTTCAAGGCTGAAATGGTCTTCTCTGGTTCATTAATAACTGGCGTAAGAAGGTGCGGAATATCAGCGTACGGCGCCATTTCGACTTGCTTCGGGTCAACCAAAATCAACTTCATATCACTCGGACTATTGCGATACAGCAAGCTACACAGCAAAGTATTAATCATCACAGACTTACCAGAACCCGTTTGTCCAGCAATCAACAAATGCGGCATCTTCCCCAGCTCACCCACAACAACTTGACCGGATATATCTTTACCAATTCCAAAACTCAAAGGATCACGAGCAGCAGCCCACTGTTTTGACGACAACGTACTTCGTAATCGCACCTCGGCAGCCTTACGGTTAGGCACCTCAATACCAACCGCTCGCTGACCAGGAATTGGCGCCTCAATCCTTAAACTTTGTGCTGCCAAATTAAGCGCAATATTAGTTTCCAGCGCCGTAATTCGCGTCAATTTAACCCCACTTGGCGGTCTTAAAGTGTACTGCGTAACTTTTGGACCAACATTAATATCGCCCATCGCCGCCTCAATATTAAACTCAGCCAACGTATCGTGAATTATTTGGGCGTTCTGACGCGTGTCTCCAGCATCAGCACCGCTTTCGTTCTTCTCTAATAGATCCAAGCTTGGCGCTTCCCAATTCGGATCACGAGTTGCCACCAAAGCCTGCTCTTCATTGACCTTTTCTGGCTTCTCCACTTTCTTCAATAGACTCTTTTTCTCTTTGGCTGTATCAATTATTGGCACGCCAGCGTTTAGCTTAATTTCTCCCAGGTCGGTCTTTTTCTCTTCTTCTGCTGGCTGAGCAATTGATGCCTTCTTCATAACAGAACGATTATTATCATCCTCCTTGGTATTACTCTTGATCATCCCCCAAAGTTTACTGAAAACTGTAAACGGTGACGTTTGAGTAATAAATAGAACTGTTATAAACGCCAAAACCAGATAAATAATCACAGCAATTGCCGAATCTACCATTTTCAGTGTAGCCGTGTTCAATATGTCGCCCACAAATCCACCAGAATTCGGATGCGAAGCCGTCTTCATTAACCCAAACAATCCAGAAAACCACACAATTTCCAGAATTGCCGCAAACTTCACCACTGCAGGTAATTGATTCTCTTCCGCTCGGAAAGTCTCAACCGCCAAATAAATCAGTAATATCGGCAAGGCGTACGCTGTATAGCCAATTGTTTTTACGGTTGCCATATCAATCCATTGCAGAACCGGACCACCGACGCCAAACCACGATACGACGAGTAGCAGAGACAAAAGAATAAGCATCACCGCGCCAACTTGCGACCAAAAACCCGCCGGCAAACTATGCTGCGGCTTGGCTGGTGCGGATTTTTTCGTGCTCTTTCGTTTTTTTGCCATAATCGTTTTTATTATACACTGATTTTACACTTATTAACAGATGTAAAATCAACTTAATACGCTTAGTATTATAGCATAATTCACCAGTAAAATCAATTCAGAACCTTAGTACGGGCGAGTATTCTGTCGCTCTCTGGCTTTTGTGTCGTTTGCTTCAGTATCTGGCACTTGACGCTGAGGAAAACGACGACGCGGCGCAGTTGGAAGAGTCATTTTTGACTCGCCCGAGGCGGGTCTCTTACCGCGCGCTGGCGATTTTGAAACAGAATGAGCTGACGTAGCTTCCGACTTTACAGACTTCAAGCCACCAACTTCGTTTATCACCGGAATAACAATTGGTGTTCGGCGAGTCTGATCGTACAATATATGCGTAATCTCATCTTTAATTTCTTTTTTGATCACATCCAAATCATATTTGCCAGAAAAACTACGTGCCGCTTTTTGCTTCAAGTATTGGCGAATCATATTCATCAACTCTTCAGAGTCGCGCAAGTAAATAAATCCGCGAGAAATAATGTCTGGGCTAGTCAATAATCGTCCCGTGCCACGCTGTACGGTCAGCACCACAACAAACATTCCCTCTTGCGACATGTGAATGCGATCTTTCAATACAACCTCAGAAACAATTGCGCCAGTATCATCGTACATAACACCACCAACGTGAATTCGCCCAGCCTTCTTTGCTTGCCTTTCAAT
>JANDWE010000046.1 GCA_024330325.1 Candidatus Nanosynbacter colneyensis
ATTTTATATTCGTCACTTAGCGCGGATTCGTGGAGGTCAAAACTCAGCTCCTTAATTTGCCATTTTTCTGACACTAATTGCTCCAAGCTCCAGCAGAAAAAATTGTGGTCGTCGTGTTTAATCAACAAAGATCCGTCCGGTGCCAACAATGAAGAATACTTCTTCAAAAAATTAGGATGAGTCAAGCGGCGCCCAGCGCTATGCTTCCTCGGGAACGGATCAGGAAATGTTACCCAAATTTGCTCCAAAGAATTCTGCTCCACTAATTGGTCTATCTGGTCAGCCCGCGCTCGAACAAAAAACACATTCTCCAGCCCCTTTTCTTCAGCAATTTTCGCGCCCTTCTGCAATCGATCGCCTTTAACGTCAATCGCTAAAAACGTCTTTTCAGGATGACGCAATGCAAGCTCCACGCTAAATAGTCCAGTTCCAGCACCGATTTCCAAACAATCGACTTCCCGCTTTATCCACTCGTCAAACTCAAAACATAAAGGTGAATTGTGGAATAAAGCGAACTTATACTTCTTACGTTTTCTGGTGATAATAAATTGATTCGGATCGACAAAACTCATATTTTCTATTATACTAAATCAATAATGGATAAGCTTATAAAACAGTTCTTAGATTCTTCGACGTTAGGTCAATGGCTTCATGGCAACAACCTTGGCTGGTTAATTAGTGAGCGCATTATCGACACAGTCAGCATTATTATCGGCTCTGTTTTTGTTTATTTTCTGGGGAAGTATTTATTATCTTGGACTATCCATTATTCTATACGCTCCACCGCCAAACATCGCTCTTGGCACCGTAAAGACATAGAAAAGCGCGAAAAAACTCTCATCCAATTAACCCGGAGTTTCTGGCGAATCATAATAATTTTCTATGTCGCCGCAATTGTCGCCAATAAGCTATTTCTATTTGATTTATCACCGCTATTTGCTAGTGCTGGTATAATCGGTGTGGCATTAGGATTTGGTGCTCAATCACTCGTTAAGGACTTCTTGTCTGGTATTTTCATCATCGCTGAAAATCAATATCGTGTTGGCGATGTTGTTGACGTAATGGGAGCTGCTGGAACCGTCGAGAGAGTCGGCACTCGCACTACTGTTATACGAGATTCTGAGGGTAACGTTCATTATGTTCCAAATGGCACGATCCAGCACGTTATCAATAAAACTATGGGCTATAGTATGTCGCGCTTCAGTATTTATATCGACCCAAGTTCTGACATTTCTGCAGTTACAGACATCATTAACGCTACTGGCCAAGAATTGGCTAAAGAAAAGGCTTGGCAAAAGAAAATTATCGATCCGCCTAAATTTGTTTCCGTTGGCGATATTACCGGACGAGGGACGGAATTGATCATTGCCGGAAAAACTCAGCCATCCGATCAGTGGTCTGTTACCTCTGAAATGCGACATCGATTGCTACAAAACTTCGATCGCGAAGGAGTTCTTTTGGCGACTCTGCCGACCCCAACCTCAATGACCAGAAGATAAAAATTAATTATTAGACAAACCCAATTCTTTATCGCTCAACACATCATTAGAAAACGCTTTGATTTTATTAACGCTCTCTACTTCTTTATCATAAATTCCCAAAAATTCCTTCAATGTATCCTTACTTACTGAGCCTTGCGCGTCAAATTCGTGACTTTTTTCATTCGCATCCTTGCTAATTTGATTGCGGCGAGAAGCGTATTCTGGGCGACTCAAATCTAATCGATAAGCGTCAGTCTTGTAATACATAAACATCGCGATCGATACCAACACAACTGAGACCGCAATAGTCAGCCCAATAAATGTAGCGAATTTATAACTACGAAATAATTCCTTAGCCCTATTCATTAGAACCTCCAGACAGCGAATTTTTAATAACTTGCACTTCTTCTTTATATCTCACTAACAATTCATCCAAGATCTTCACATTCTCAGAAAGTTTATTACGAGCCTCGCGAGCGACGGTCAATTTTTGATAATAGTCCGCCACATTATTAGAGCAATTTGCGCGCTGAAGATCGGTCATCGCGGTGTCGTAATCGTTGTAATTGCTATTAAACTTAAGTCTCGTTGACTCGAATTCATTAGTAATATTCACTAACTTTGAGCTATCCAGCTTATTGATTGCCAATCGACCGTTCAGCCTGGCCATAAGTTTGGTAGAAATAGAATTATATCTTTGTCCAACGTTAACTCTAGTTAGAGCGTCATTGGTATGGATATTTTTAATAGCAACTCTTACGGAACTACAGTTTCGGTCAAGCGTTTTTACAATCTCAGAATCAGCCGTAGCATCGACAGACTGAGCCTCGACTGCCCGTGGCGTCACTAACAAACTAGAAGTAATCAAAAAAGACGCGAGATAGAAAGTAACTTTTTTCATCACTTATATTATCTCACGTCTTCTTGAATAGAGTCAAATGTTACTTGAAACGTTTTTCGACGTTACCCTTAACATCTTTTGCGGTTTCTGCTACAGCATCTCCAACTTTCTGAGAACCAGCTTTTAACGAGCTTAAGCTGTCTTTTGCTGCAGCAGTCGCTTTGCAAGCCACCTTTTCAGTGTCGGCTTTCATTTTTACAGCTTTATCCTTCAAGTCTTTCCTTGTTTCCTTGCCGCTCTTTGGTGCAGTTAAAATTCCAGCTGTAAAACCTGCTGCTACCGCTCCGATAATTGCTAAAACTTTTTTCATATATTTACTCCTTTTTTAATTATTTTTTACGAAATAAACCTGATATTTCACTAAAAACTTTTGTTGGCGACAACCACTCAGTTGCACTAGCTACGTTAGTTGTAATTTTACTAACGCTTTTCATGACCGTATTAAGTCTTACCAACAAGGCGATGACCACTGCCAGTAGCGTTACGATAATAACCGACAACAATCC
>JANDWE010000003.1 GCA_024330325.1 Candidatus Nanosynbacter colneyensis
CATATACCCCAATATCGCCTTCCCACCAAACGCCTCCAATATGCGACACTGCTCTTCACGAGCCGCCTTTGAGTAAGACGCTTCATGCGAAACATTGGCATAAGCTTCAATTTCATCAGGACTAGGCTTAATAGTCTCACCAAACACCAGTCGCACAGTTTTTTTACCTAAATACTGTTTTGGATGTATCGCATTGTCATTAAGTTGGTTTGGATTTCTCTTCTGACCCTCAACCTGCATAAGTACAGGAATTATAGTAGCACCCGTCGCCAGGCTTAGATGAGGAGCTAATTTACCCGCCTTTTCTGGCAGTTCACCGTCATTTTTTATCCCAATATTGCTCATCGGGTTATGTGCTGCAGTAATAACAGAAAGTCCACTATCTGTTATTTTTCTTGCAGACCTAAGTAATCGTCACCATTAAACGGCAACGCGTACTTATTATCAATAGCATCTTTTTCCACAGACAGATCTCTTCCATACGGAACCTGAAAAAAGTTATCCATCCCAACAAGTTTATATGGTATCCTCTGATGCCAAAGACCCATATTAGTGGAGGCTACTGTCACGCCTATATGTCTAAACTCAGAAACTACGCTAGCAACAGTCGAAACATCAACGTCTGTTAGATGACTCGTAGCAAATATAACACCCTTGTTTTCCTCGGTCTTCTTAGTTGCCTTAAAAAGATTATCAGCCCCCTCAACGACAACATCCCCCGCATTACCAAAAAGCAAATCAGTAACCAATTCAAGAGGAACGCGCAGTCTTCTTGGGCTCGGATCATACAGACCTTCAGATGCGCCCTTTTTAGCGCACTGTTTAATCTCTTTTATAGCCTCAGATCCTGAAAAAGTCTCAATTTTTTTCACGATACCCTTAATTATACAATATAAAGCCCTATTTTGTCAATATAGATCTAATCAAACCAAAGAACAACGGATGCGAACGAAACGGTCGTGACTTAAATTCTGGATGTGCTTGCGTTGCGACAAAATATCGATGGTCTGGCGCCTCAACAAATTCTACTAACTTACCATCTGGTGAAGCTCCAGAGATAATCAAGCCTCCTCGTTCAATTTCTTGAACAAACTTTTGATTCACTTCATATCGATGACGATGGCGTTCAACTACTTCAGCTGCATTGTATGTCTTGGAAATAACGGAGCCTGGCTTTAGGTTAGCTACATAATCCCCAAGACGCATAGTCCCTCCTGTAGACTCTTTACCTTGCTGCCCATCCATAATATACACTACGTTGTTATCAGAATCAGCGCCGAATTCTTCGCTATTAGCGTTTGCCAAACCTCCCAAACGTGCCGCAGCAATAACTGCCACCTGCATTCCCAAACAAATACCCAAATATGGTTTATCTTTCATTAAGCAATACTTTGCAGCAGCAATCTTACCTTCTACACCACGAGATCCAAATCCCCCCGGAACAACAATAGCATCAACACCGTCAAAATCTGCTTCATTTGCAGTCTCAGCATTAATCCATTTTATAGATATCTCACTTTTGTTTGCCCAAGCCGCAGACTTAAGTGCCTCTGTTACAGATAAATATGTGTCAGAATTGTCTATATATTTAGCAACCAAACCTACTGTAACGCGCTTAGCATACTCTGACGTATCTCGTTTGGCTAAATGTTGCCAACGTCGCAAATCTGGCTCAACTGAATTATTAGTAAATTCGCCGAGTAGCTTGCCTAAGTCGCGGTACACCGTTAGTGGAACTTCATATACAGTATCGACATTCGGCATCATTACAATTCCTTCGTTGCGAATACCAGACGAAATAGAAATTTTCTCGCCAATACTACGCGGCGGTTTATCGTGACCTTCCGTACGAACTGCCACGACGTCAGGCATAATTCCAAAACCACGCAAATCAGCCAAAGCGTTTTGAGCAGGTTTTGTCTTATATTCATGTGACGCCTCTAAGAACGGCACATATACGACATGAACAAATAGACAATTTTCACGACCAACATCTAAGGCGAATCCTCGAATAGCCTCAATAAAGCTAAGTCCTTCATAGTCACCGACCGTGCCGCCGATCTCTACAATATGAACATCACCTTCGGCAGCCAGATGAATAGCTTTCTTAATAGAATTAGTTAAATGAGGGACCATTTGTACTGTTTGACCGCCGAATTTACCAGCTCTCTCG
>JANDWE010000109.1 GCA_024330325.1 Candidatus Nanosynbacter colneyensis
CCATATTGACAATCGCCCATGCCATAATGGCCACAATTAGTCCAACTACTGAATAAATGAGCGTATTCTGGGCAGATTTCGTCTTTGAGGCATCACCAGATGAGGTGATGTAACGAAAACCACTAAAAATAATCATAATAACAGACAAAACGCCCACAGCCCAAAGTAAAACATTAACTACTGTTTTTATTAGACCTTTATCACCGTCAATACTTTTACCTTTCATTTCCGATGTTGTAGCCGTATCAATTCCTTTAGATACCTGAGCAGAAACACTACCCGACAGGGAAGCGGTAGATAAAACCGATGCTCCAAACACCGCACAGGTCATAATTGCTATTGATATTATTGATTTTTTCATATTTTCTCCTAATTAAACCTATTAAATACAAAATTAACAATTGCTGATGCGAATAACGATACAGCCAAACCGACTACCGCATATAAAACAGTATTCCTGGCTTTTGCAGCTTTCTGGGCGTCACCACTGGAAAGTGCAAACATAATACCGCCAATAACTATCATAATAATCGAAATAGCACCAACGGCCGTAAGCAGAACTTCAACGATAGTTTTTATAATACCGTTCACTTGAGTTTCGCCAGTGTTTTTATTTTTGCAATAGACAGAGTTTTCATTTCCATTTGAGCAAATATTAATACCATTAGCTGCGAATACCGCTGGAGTAAACACTCCAAGAAGCCCAACCATTAACATTCCAGCAGTCAGAATTTTCGTAAAAATCTTCATCTTAAACCTTTCCTATAATATAACTTGTTATAGCAATCGCACTAGCGGTAATAACCAAGCCAATGACTGAATATAAAATAGCATTCTTTGCGCTGGCAGTTTTGGACGGGTCGCCAGAGGACAGGGAATAGTTTATTCCAGCAATAATCACCACAATAACAGCTACAATACCAGCCACCCAGAGCGCCAAATTAATAAACTTCATAATATCTACATCGTTATTCTGTGGCACACCAAGAGCATCTGCCTTTCCTAATAATCCAGCAAAAAATTCCATATATCTCATTTTATACCCCTATCTTTGATGATATAAAGTTGACTAGCGCAACAGAAGCTAAGGCGATAACCAAGCCAATCGCGGCACTTATAATAGTTTTTCGTCCACGAGCGGCCTTGTCTGGAGCACCGTTACTGGTCATCATCAAGAAACCACCGTACATGATATATCCAATAGTCGTGTAGCCGATAAGTTGCAATAGATCATCAACGATATTAAGCGCGATTTTCCAGATAAAATTTGCCTGTGAATCAGCGTCTGAACCAGGATCTTTAATAGAACAGTCATCTTTCGTCAATCCATAATACCATGGTTTTAACGTTAAAATCTTCCCCTTATTAGAGCATACACCACCTTCCGCAAAAGAAATGCCCGGGAAAGTTACACTCGCCCCAAACGACCCCATAATCATTAAAGACATAGCTATTATAATCTTTTTCATTAATCGAAAACTCCTCCTGGAATAATAAAGTTGGTAATTGCCACCATAAACGCAAACATTATTATCCCAATAACAGTATTCGTCCAGACTTCACGTGCTTTTTTTATCTTATCAGGACTACCCTCAGAAGTGGTATATAAGAATGCCCCGTATATAAC
>JANDWE010000086.1 GCA_024330325.1 Candidatus Nanosynbacter colneyensis
GATAAGCACCGCCGGACACGGCTCAAGCGATAAGAAATCTCCGTCGAAACGGATGAACTTATATGCCAATTTGGCGCAGAAACATAAGACTAAAAAAGATAAGGACGCGCGTGAACGAGCGGAATATTTGGCGACTTTGCCGAAACATCCCGTAAAGCGATTCTTTTATCGGTTACATCCGAAGCGACTAGCGAAATATTGGTTCTCCAAGCGCGGCGGACTGATGGCGCTGAAAATTCTTGGCGTCAGTATTTTGTTGATGTTGCTACTTATCGGCGGAATGTTCGCCTATTTCCGTAAAGACCTCGATAAAATTCGCCCTGGCGAGCTTGCTAAGCGCGTTCAAACGACTGTCACTAAATATTACGACCGCAACGACAATTTGCTTTGGGAAGATAAAGGTACGGGCAATTATCAATTGGTTGTCGAATCTGACCAGATTAGCGATTATTTGAAAAAAGCCACTGTCGCAATTGAGGATCGAAATTTCTATAATCACCACGGCATCAGTATTAGCGGTATGTTGCGCGCAATGCTCTCGACTGCTTCACGACGCCAAGTTCAGGGTGGATCGACTTTGACGCAGCAGCTAGTCAAGCAAGTTTTCTTCGCAGATGAGGCTGGCGATCGATCAATTAGCGGTATTCCTCGAAAGATCAAGGAAATCATCCTCGCAATTGAAGTCGAGCGTATGTATAGCAAAGACCAAATTCTGTCGTTATATCTGAATGAGTCTCCATACGGCGGTCGTCGTAACGGCGCAGAGTCTGCCGCTCAGACGTACTTCGGAAAGCACGCCAAGGATCTGACACTGGCGGAAGCGGCGTTAATTGCTGGTATTCCACAGAATCCAACTTACTATAATCCATATAACACCGCTGGAAATAAGGCTTTAATTGCCCGACAACACACAGTTCTGGATTACATGGCTGAGCAAGGCGTTATTACCAAGGATGAGGCTGAAAAAGCTAAAAAGATTGACATCTTAAGCACGCTTAAGCCGCAGACCGAGCACTTGGAGAATATTAAGGCTCCTCACTTCCTATTGATGGTTCGCAATCAGTTGAGTAAAGAGCTTGGCGAATCAGTCGTTGGACGCGGTGGATTGACGATTAAAACCACCCTCGACTGGCGAATTCAGGAGAAACTTGAAAATGAAATGAAATCGTTCTTTGCAACGGGTCGACCAGATTCTGTGCGAATTAGTAACGGCGCCGCAACGGTCGAAGACGTTCAGACTGGACAAATCGTAGCACTTGTTGGTAGTCGCGACTTTAATTATGCCAGTTTCGGACAGGATAATGCCGCAGTTTCCTATATCCAGCCAGGTTCCACGATTAAGTCGCTTGTCTTTGCTCAATTATTCGACAAACACGACAGCAAGCAAGCATACGGTAGTGGCACAGTCTTAGCTGATGAGAACATTGATAAACTGTACGGCGCAACTCTAAGGAACTGGGACAATAAGTTTATGGGCGCCATCAATATTCGAAGAGCACTAGCTCTATCTCGAAACGTCCCAGCCATTAAAGCCGCTTACATCGTTGGTGATGGATCCGCTAAGCCTGTCGTCGAGGGAATCCGCAGGATGGGCGATCCTAACTATTGCCGTCAGGAAGAAAATGCCGGTGGTTACGGACTCGGTGCAGCAA
>JANDWE010000127.1 GCA_024330325.1 Candidatus Nanosynbacter colneyensis
AAGTTAATCGACTGGAGTTGGTCTGGACCTGGAGAATCCGGCAGCGACATCACTAGCCTACTGATCGACCTACATAAAAGCGGTCATAATATTTCAAACTATTACAAAGAAATAAATTTAGATCATTGCCTAATCTTAATAGGTTTCTGGCTAAACCATGCGACGTGGCCATACCATGGCGACTACACTCTTAGATTTCAACAATTTTTATCGGCGTTAAGTGCATACGAAATATATACAACTATTTAAGCATTCACGGCTTCAATCTCAACCGACAGCACTTCTTTTTTGATTGGCAAAGATTGACCGGGCTCGAACGTATAAACCAGCAATTGACCAAATGGCATTTCTACGTTCGCCATCTCAGCCTCTGGAACTTGGTCAAGATGTTTAATTAAAGCTCGAATAGAATTGCCGTGAGCCACCAATAGAATATTCTCACCATTCTGCAATTTCGGCAAAATCTCTTGCTCAAAATATGGAACAACTCGCGCATAAACATCTTTCAAAGTTTCGCCGCCCGGCACTGGATAATCCCAGCCGCGTCGAATGCCATTAAAAGCCTCTTCGCCAATCTCCGCTTTAACTTCCCATTTATTTTTTCCAGTCAAATCGCCATAATCACGCTCGTTTAACTCAGTTGCATGCGTTATTGGTAGATTGTCGACTCCGCATCCTTCGAGTAGCGCTGCCAAAGTTTGTTGTGTACGTTTTAATGACGAAGTGTAAGCCTCATTAAATGACAAGCCTTTCAATAAAGCACCCAATCGCACTGTGTCATTATGACCTTTTTCCGTCAAATTAACATCCGTCCAGCCAGTCCACTTACCGAGCAGATTCCACTCACTCTCACCGTGCCGACTAATAACTAATATTCCCATTATTTCCCTCCAATCATCGGCGCAAAAAAATCTACAACTTCTTTTTTCACGCCGTCATTATCAATAATTTTCGTATTTACGTAACCGAATTTATCAATTGCCCAAAATCTGATTGCCCAGAGTAGCGACACGTCTTCAAAATCAATCTCATTTTTGGCAATAAATTTACTAGCCACAATTTCCGATTCCTGCAATTTTATCTCAGAAAAAGCATCGTTTTCTAACTTCGTAAAAAACGCAAATTGATGCGTCAAAAACTCATCAGAATGACGCGAAGCAACCATGGCAAGTTTCAGATCCTTAGGATCGACTTGAATGTCGACTTCTTCTTTCACCTCGCGCACCGCCGCTTCCAGCGGAGATTCTCCAGCGTCAACAATGCCACCAGGCAGTGACCAATGATCTTTATAGCCAGCCTTGACGATCAATAGTTCGCCCTGCTCATTTTCAATTAACACCGCCGCACTGGAAAAACGCTTATCCAAACTTGCCAGCCAAGCCCGTCGCTCTTCATCTGTAAATTTCATTATTTAGCAAACTCAATTGCTCGCGTTTCGCGAATCACGTTAACCTTAATGGTGCCAGGATATTGCATTGTCGACTCAATTTTCGTCGCAATATCTCGCGCCAATTTAATCGCCGACAAATCGTCAATCGTCTGAGGTTTTACAATTACGCGAACTTCACGACCAGCAGAAATTGCGTAAGCCTTATCAATTCCCTCAAAGCTCGTAGCGACGTTTTCCAAATCGCGCATTCGCTCTGCAAAATTCTCAGCAGAAACGTTACGCGCACCTGGGCGCGCAGCCGAAGCCGCGTCGCAAACTCGAACAATAATTGCCTCTGGAGTTGTCGCTTCGATATCATCGTGGTGTGCTTCGATCGCATGAACAATTCTCTCGTCCATACCATATTTACGAGCCAATTCCGCCCCAATATGATGATGTTTACCCTCAATTTTATGCGACACAGCTTTACCGACATCATGGAGAAGTGTAGCAATCTTCGTAATGCGCACATCCGCGCCGATTTCTTCGGCAATCATTCCAGCAATTTGCGCCATCTCAGTCGAATGCTTCAGGACGTTCTGCCCGAAGCTGGTACGAAACTTCAACTCACCAAGAAGCAGTAGCATCTCCTTCGGAATCCCAACCACGCCAGTTTCGCGCATAGCATCTTCACCAGCTTGTCGAACCTCTTTTTCAATCTGTTTTTTAGCTTTAGCAACCACCTCTTCAATGCGCGCAGGATGAATACGGCCGTCCTTCATTAGCATCTCAAGACTCAAGCGAGCCACTTGTCGGCGAACAGGATCAAAACTCGACAAAATAATCATACCAGGCGTATCGTCAACTAAAATATCGACGCCAGTTTCGCGCTGGAGCGCTTGAATATTACGCCCCTCCTTACCAATAATTCGACCCTTCATCTCATCATCGGTCAGCTTGACCGCAGTCACCGTACGCTCAGCAGTAACTTCACTACTCATTCGTTCCATTGCGGTCACGAGGATCATTTGTGCCCGCTCTTCAGCATCATCCATTGCATCATGCTGTAATTTTGACACCAAACCGACCAAGTCTTGCTTAATGTCACGCTCAGTCATCTGCATTAACTTATCAGCAGCGTCTTTTTTCTTCAATCCAGCGATTTTTTCCAATTTCTCTTGCTGTCTGGAGCGGATGTCGCGAATTTCATTTTTAAGATTATCAACTTCATCCTCATGCGCGCGCAATTTTTCTGCTCGTCGATCAAGCTCCTCCAATTTATTGTCCAGAGTCTTCTCGCGATCCGCCAAGCGATTTTCGGTCTTTTGCCATTCCTTGCGACGTTCATTTTCAATCTTAAGCGCCTCGTCCTTAGCCTTTAGGACGATATCGCTCGCCTTAGTTTTTGCATCTGCCAGATCTCGCTCAATCTGATTTTTACCGTTAATTTGACGAGTTCGCTGATATCCAACAAGACCAGCAGCACCCGCGCCAGCTCCAATAACCGCGGCAATAATTACTTCTATCATTATCATTCCTTTCCGATCAGCCGCCCCTGAGTGTTCGTCTCAGGGAAAAATATCAACAGCCAATCAACTTCAAACTATCTAATTCGGCGAATCAAAAATCACAAACCGCCGTAATTTAATTATACACGGTTTTGACGGTTTGAGCGATAAAAATTATTTTCGCGGCGCAGTGATATTCGCAGCAGCACCGTACTCTGGCATAACAATTTTTTCATTCTCGCCAGAACGCAATTTGTCCAAAGCCAAATCACGCCAATTGTCACCCATCGCACCAACAATAGGAATATTCAAGCTGTCCGCCAAAGTATTCACAACCGTCAAACCAATTCTCAGCCCCGTAAAACTTCCTGGTCCTTTCATCACGCCAATGCCGCTTATCAGATGCAAATCGCCAGTCTTTTCTTCCAAAAATTTCAACAAATTCCGCGCTAACGTTCGCCCAGCTTCCCATTCAAAATCCTGACGATTTTCTCCATTGACTATTGTCAAAAAACATGTTGATGTTGAAGTGTCCAATAAAATTATCACGCCATATTCTCCTTTATTTTTCCCAAAAGTTCATCAGATTTTTTGCCGCCAGGATAAAATTCCACAAGCCGCCCTTCTTCGCTAATCGCAGTAATTTTTATCACCAACCGATCACTCGGCAATGCATCATCGACAGCGCCAGCCCATTCAACTACAACCACCGAATTAGAATCCACCACTTCGCGAATCTCCTCGCTCATAATTCCAGCATTTCCTAGTCTATAAAAATCGTAATGCGCCAAACTCAGACCGCGAGGTGAATCGTACACGCGCGAAATCGTGAAAGTTGGACTTTGAACTGGCTCATTGATCTCTAAAGCCCGCGCAATTCCCTTCGTCAATGTGGTTTTCCCCGCGCCAATATCACCGACCAATTCCAGCACTTC
>JANDWE010000164.1 GCA_024330325.1 Candidatus Nanosynbacter colneyensis
ACTGCAGATATTCAACTTTTTGACGAGCTTTTGGGTTTGCTTTGGCTTCTTTTTGAAGTTGAGGCAGGCGTTTTTCAAGAGTTTGCAAATCAGCCAGAATCAGCTCAGTATTGATAATGTCAATATCCTTTTTTGGGTCAATCGGTGCTTCGTCATGGCGCAGAATCTTTGAATTCTCAAATGCACGAACAACGTGGACAATCGCGTCACACTCTCTGATGTTGTGAAGAAACTTATTGCCCAAACCTTCACCTTTGGAGGCGCCAGCAACCAGCCCAGCGATATCGACGAAAGTGACGGTGGCTGGAATAATTTTTTGCGCGTGATAAAGATCGGCTAAAATTTGCAGGCGATCATCTGGTACGGGAACAATTCCTGTGTTCGGCTCAATCGTCGCAAACGGATAATTAGCCGCCAAAATATCATTATTTGTTAAAGCGTTAAAAAGTGTCGATTTGCCGACATTTGGTAAACCAACGATTCCAATAGATAAACTCATATATTTATTATATCATCTGCGTAATCTTTGATATAATTATAAGCATGAGAAGAAAATACTCATTGCCTAAGGTGGGCATGCTGGCAATAATAGTGGCTTTAGTTATTTCGGTAACGGCTTTTTTTATCTATACGTACGCGGCGCCAAGCTCGCCAAATTGGACTTTATGGGGTGAATCTTGGGTAACTAAGAATTTTAATCCGGCAGACACTGAAAATTACGGCTCTGATTGGAAGAGTGGGCCGAATAGATTAAGGAACGTAAAGCCTGGTGATACTGTCGACTGGTGGCACGGTATTCGTGTTCAGAATGGTCCTACGGATGATGTTGTAGTTGGTGTTCAACAAGACGTTTTTGACCTAAGAACGAATCAGCCGATAGATAGCGATACGAGCTTAAACGGGCGAGGCGCTTGGCATAGTGAACGTTCTGCAAAATTTGAGAATAAATCTAAATGGAGCGATTATGCTTGGATTCGTAAATATAACCCAGCGGATTATCTCACTACCTCTATGGAGGCGCTGAATGGTAAATCTCGATTGGAAGATCTTCATGGCGAGCTTGGAGAAAAAAAATTTATGTATACGCGAGTCATCAAGAAAGAGGATATGGGAAAGCGCATTTGTCAGCGAGTTTATTGGAGTAAGGGGAGTGCTCGATCAACTGCTGGTTGGACATATTCGTCTTATGCTTGTGCTGAGGTGCCATATGATTATGATGTCGAACCTTCGGTGAACGTCAATTCAGATTACATTAACGCAGAAAGCGCTACTAGTGTTGATGGTATAAATGCTGGTTTAAGTAATAAAGGACCAGCTAAAACACAAGGCTCTTCGTATGCACTTGCTAGGTTTATTTCTCGGGACACAGAAGTTTCGAGTATGGATGGAACATCAATTTCATTAGCAAGCGGAACGACTCATGATTGGTCGTGTGCGGTTGTGCGATTGATAAAAGAGCAACATAGGGAACTGAATATTGACGGTAGTACATGTAAAGAGATTATCGGCAATGGTGGAAATAACCAACTTAATGTTGGATTAACGACAATTGCGACTAATGCTACCGATACGCTTGGAGGTGTGAAATTGAATTCCAATGATAGTTTATGCTATGTTGCGATGGTCAGTGGTTATAATGGTCTGGTTTCTTCGACAGATTTTAGGTATGCGATTAAGTGTGTCAAAACTTCAAAGAGGCCAAAAGTCCAGGTTTGGGGTGGAGATATAAAAACAGATAAAGATGTAATTACCAGCACGACATCTAATACTATAATTGGACCAGATAGTCAGACTATTGTAGATAAACCTACGATGCAATCAATGGGACTATGGGGTACAGGTTTAGATAGAAACGGTAATATTCTTAAAGGAGATAAGGTTGTTAATTCTAGTAATTATGGATACAAAGACGGTGATAAGCCGGATGAACATTGGTCAATAATTTGTTCGGAAGATTCATACGGAGGTAATGGCAATCAGAGGGCGTATAATAAATCCACCAATGCAGCTGAAGATCTGCCAAATTGCCGAGGCAATGCGAATAATCTAACTAATGAATATGAAGCGAGAACTGCTGTAACGACTTGGTGGCGTGATGGAAGCGGACTTCATCAAAGTGAGGGTTTTGTTCCGTGTGATGCTATAGCTGATAAAAACTTGGTAGGAAAGTCTCCCATTATTCCGGGTAGTCCATATTGTCATCAGGGTGTTTGGAATGATGTTCCAAATGCAAAGTGGATTAGTATTAATAGTTATGGACGTCATACTCATTCAAGTGATAAACCAGACTCATCCATAAAAAAATGTCTTTTTGTTACTGATTCGAAGATGTTGGAGTGCGGAAATACTTATGTTTTTAGGTTAAAAAATGTTGAATTGAAAGAGTTAAAAAATGCTAAAAAATTGAGTATTAATTTTGCTGGTGCTGCCGATAATTATGTCAGAGTAAAAATAAACGGCTATGAAATGGATACCGTAGGAAATGCAGGAGGCACGTCTAGTGGTGTACAGCATCAAGGTTGGGCGCTTCCAGGGTTTACGTCTGGTTCTCGATTTACTGCCGAAATGAAACCAGGTACTGTTTTGTATGGAGATGGAAATGTGATTGATATTTACGTTAAGTCCAACCCGTCTCATATGGGTTTGGTGATTAGTGACATATCATTATCTTACACCATGGATCGTACTTATCAGAATATGTATGGCTCTTGGGGTGAATATGGAATTATTGCCAATGGTGAGGCTGAATCAGCTTCAGGAGCTGGATTGTCATCATCATTTAATGGTCGCTCGGGTGTAAATCCACGCGATTATAACAAATTAACTTTCGCTAATACTCCAAAGTTTGGTAATTTCAGTAGCGCCAGTTCAGTCCCAGATAATTTTACGTTACCGTCGGTTGGTGGCACGAGAGGCAATATTTCTGGCAATGTAGATGTGAATAGTCTAGCTTCGGGTGAATATAACGCTGGAAACGTAACCTTAACGGGGTCAAAATTAAGCGTAGGCAAGAGTATAGTCATAAAGTCCTCGGGCGTAGTTAGGATTTCGGGTGATTTGCTATACACAGACACGAATGATGTGCGCCAATTGTCACAACTAATTGTCTACGCGAAAAATATTGTTATAGAGCCTTCGGTTGGGGAAGTGAATGCTTGGTTGATTACTCAGAAAGACGGATATGTTAGTACTTGTGGCGTAGTGATTAATACCGGAAGTTGGCTGAGTGGTGTTTCTGATGCTTCTTGTGGCAAGCAATTGAAAATCAACGGACCAATTAAAACTGGACACTTGTTCTTGCGGCGAACATACGGTGGAAAGCATGCTTCGTCTGCAAAGAATGATCCGAATATGCACCCTGGAACTCCAGCAGAAATCATCAATTTGAGGGCTGACACTTATATTTGGGCTTACAATAATTATCGAAACACTGGCGCGATCAGTACGATGAATGTTCGCGAATTGCCGCCAAGATATTAAAAGTTTGCAAATTAAAACGCTAATGTATATAATTACTATTAGTTATGAAATTAGCAAAAGGGTTGGGCGAATTCTTCGGACTGGACATCGATACGAATGCGGTGCGGGTGGTTCAATTGTCTCGTACTGGCACGGGATGGAGTTTATCGCATTACGGTTATACGCCAGTTGATTCTAAGATAGCGGGGGGTGATTCTCCAGAGGCTAAGCGACGCTTGGGCGAGGCTATTATGACTGCTGTTGGTCAAGCTGGAATTAAAACCTCTAATGTAGCTGTTGGGTTGCCGTCAAATAAGACGTTTTCTACTATTATTGATGTGCCGAAAGTTCCTGAGCAAGAACTAAGGGCAATGATGAAGTATCAAATTGACCAATATATTCCAATGTCTTTGGATGAGGCAGAAGTTGACTGGGCTTTATTGGGTGACAGTTTGCATGCTCAGAATCAGTATGAGATTCTGCTGACAAGTACAGCAAAGTCTTATGCGGAAGAGCGTCTGGAATTAGTTGAAAATCTCGGCTTTAATGTGATTGCTGAAGAGCCAAACGCTATTGCTATGGTTCGCTCTTTATCAGCTACCGATTCTCAGGATGCACGTTTGATTATCAATATGGGCGAAAATTCAACGGATTTGGCGGTTGTCTATAATGGAGCGCCGCGACTTATTCGTATGATCCCAACTGGACTTTCGTCTTTGGTTCGATCGGCGGTTCAGAATCTTAGCGTCCAGGAAGATCAAGCTCGTCAATTTATTTTGAAATTTGGTTTGGCGCCGGATAAATTGGATGGTCAAGTGCTAAGGGCGATTGATTCAACTCTCGACAATTTTTCTTCAGAGCTAGTAAAATCTATAAAGTTTTTCCAAACTCGATATCCAAGCGTAGCAGTTTCTGGAATTTTGTTATCAGGGTTTGGCTCGGCTATTCCGCAACTTGATGGATATGTGATGAACAAAACCGGAGTCCAGTCAATTACTGCAGATCCGTGGCAGCGCGTTCAAGTTTCTCAGTCGGATCAACAGCAATTGGCGCCGATTGCTTCAGAATTTGCTATTGCCGTAGGGTTGGCACAAAGGAGTAATATATCATGATTGAGATAAATCTTCTCCCAAACGTTAAGCGCGAGCTATTGAAGACTCGGGCTATGCGCAATCGGGTTATTTCAATATCGTTTTTGGTGGGCGGTGCTTCGATTGCGGCAGTAGTTGTTTTGGCGTTGATTTTGGGCAGCCAAATTGCAGCCGAGGCGGTCCAGAACGGAGTTATTAAAGATAGAAACGATAAATTGATGGCGGTCGAAGATCTCAATAAGGTTGTAACGATTCAAAATCAATTGACAAAGATCAATGAGCAACATTCTAGAAAGAAGATTAATTCAAGGATCTTTGATGTTGTAACGGCGGTTAATCCAGTTGCACCAAATAATGTTAGCTTTTCGGATATAAAAGTCAATCCTGGGTCAAAAACTATTACTCTGGAGGGTAGCGCGGTTAATGGCTATAGTGCGTTAGAGACCTTAAAGAAAACCATCTTGAATACGAAGGTTCAGACTACTGACGGCGATAAAAGTTCCGAGGTTAGTCTAACTAAGGAGATAAAAGATGGCGATACTAGTTTTGGGGAGAACTCAGAAGGTAAAAAAGTGTTGCAATTCTCGTTCTCGTTTGAATACGCAGAAGAATTACTAGCGCCTGCAAATAATGGCACAGTTTCCGTATTGACGCCGACTGGTAAGGTTGATGTGACGGATTCACGTCAGGGAATTCCGGATAGCTTGTTTAAGAGTAACTCAAAAAAACAGGAGAAGAAATAATGGCGACTGATAATAAAGAAGTTGCAATACGCAAGCGTCAACAGATTGACTCATCAAAAAAGACTATGTTTATTTTTGTGGCTTCTGCGGCATTTTTGGCGGGAATTGCGCTTGTTGTGAGCATATTTTTGGTGCAGCAAATTGTATTTCATTCGAAGATTCTTCTGGAGAAGCAAAATACGATTTCTCGTCTAGATAAAAATTTATCATCAGTTGATGAATTAAAGAAGAATATCCGAGTTTTGGATACGAATACTGCCCTTAATTCTATAAAATCAAGCAGCGAAAGTAATGCTCTTCAGACGGTACTGGACGCATTGCCAGATAATGCGAATGCCGACGCTCTTGGTGCTTCATTGAAGAACAAATTTATTGACACGGCTACCGGTGTGACTATTCAAAATCTGACCGTTGCTCAATCTGGATCTGATAGTGAAAGCTCTGAGTCAACGTCTGAAAATGCCATATCATTTACTATGGAAGTGAGCGGTCCGGCTGAAAAATTGAAAGAATTGTTAACTAAGTTAGAGGCGTCTATTCGAGTCATTGACCTAAAGACCGTGGAAATCCAGCGAAATGAGGATAGATTGAGCTTGGTGGTTCGAGGTGTTGCTTATTACGAGCCAGCACAAACAATACAATTAGAGAATAAGGTGGTTAAGCCATGAAGAAAACAGATATAGCAATGGTAGTATTGATCGCGGGTGTGGGTGTAGCAATCGGCTATATTGTCGCTTCTAACATCTCGTTCTTAAAAGTCCCAGAATCTGGCACAAAAGTACAGACTATTCGAGAAATATCACCTGACGTCGAAAAACCAAACCCAGCGATTTTTAATAATAATGCGATAAATCCAACTGTTGAAATATTCGTAGGTCAAGATGCAGCCAAATAGAGAAGGGGTGTAAATGGCTTTACTGACGGACGACATCCAAGATAAGTTGATCGAGCTGCTCGTAAACGAGGGGCTTATTGAGAAGTCTGTCATTGATGATGCCTTAAAGCGCGCCTCTGAGAGTGGCAAGCCGTTATTTAGTTTGCTTAGCGAAGAGGGACTACTTGACAATGAACTATTAGTTCATGGTGTGGCTCAAGTTTCGGGCGTGCCGTATGTCAATCTGTCGAATAGCGTTATTAGTCAGGATATTTTATCGCTATTGCCGTCCGATGTTGCTGAGAGATTTATGGCTGTGCCGCTAGCCGAGGTTCAGAATAGACTAGCGGTAGCGATGATCGACGCGAATAATGTTCAAGCGGTGGACTATTTGTCGAATCGCATCCAGCGTCCGATAAAAGTATTCATGGCTTCGGAAGAGAGTGTCCGCCATGTCTTGGATCAATATAAGACTGACTTGTCATCTGTTAATGTGGCTGCACAGGCTTCGCAGGAAGAGTCTTTGTCGGAAGCCGGCAATATCAAAACAATTGTTCAAGATTCACCAATATCACGAGCGTTATCGACAATTTTGGAGTATGCGGTAAAGAGTCACGCGTCCGACGTTCATATTGAGCCATTAGAGAAGGCTTTGAAGATTCGTTGTCGTGTTGATGGTGTTTTGCGTGAGATTATGCAGCTCCCAAAGAGCATTGAGCCGGCGTTAGTCAGTCGTATTAAGATTCTTTCCAATCTGAAAATTGACGAGCATCGCATTCCTCAGGACGGTCAATTCGCGGTTAACGTTGCAGGCAAAGAAGTTGATCTTCGTATTGCTATTTCTCCAGTTGTCTGGGGTGAACAAGTGGTTATTCGTCTGCTTGATAAGAGTGGAAGTTCTTTTAATCTGGAAGATATGGGCTATGCTGGGCGCGCGTTAAGGACGATTCGTAAAGGAATTAAGCGACCAAATGGAATGATTTTGACATCGGGTCCAACTGGTTCTGGTAAGTCAACGAGTTTATATGCGTTGATCAAGGAGATTAAGGATGACACTGTAAATATCGTGACGCTTGAGGATCCGGTTGAGTATAAGATGGATGGCGTCAATCAGATTCAGGTGAACGCGGAAGTTGGCTTGACGTTTGCTTCTGGGCTGCGCTCAATTTTGCGTCAAGACCCAGACATTGTGATGGTTGGTGAGATTCGCGATAATGAAACAGCAAATTTGGCTATTCAGGCAGCCTTAACGGGACACTTGGTTTTCTCGACACTTCACACAAATTCCGCTGCTGGTGTGTTGCCGCGTTTGTTGGATATGGGAATCGAGCCGTTTCTTATTGCCAGTACAGTTAACACAATCATCGGTCAGCGTTTGGTGAGGCGAGTGGCACGTCGTCGGGATATTTATCAATCATCACCACTGGAAACGCAGGCAATTCGCGAGGCGGTTGGTGGATTATTGCCGCAAACAAGGGAGCAGGTCGCTCAATACGCGCAAGATCTGGGATATGAAAGTTTGCCACTAGCGACACAGACGTCGTTTGCCTTGGCAAAAGGAAAAGATACGCCGCAAACTCCTCGCGGTTATGCTGGGCGAGCTGGTTTGTATGAGGTCATGGATATTACTGAAGAGATTCAGAATTTAATTGTTAAGCGCGCGACCTCAGCGGAAATCCAGCGAATGGCAATTCAACAAGGTATGATTACGATGCGTCAAGATGGTTATTTGAAGGCGTTGAACGGAATAACGACAATAGAAGAAGTTAATAGGGTAGCGGCGGATACCGCGTAAAAGGAGGAAACATGAATAATCAAGAATTGCGAATTGAGATTTTGTTGGAGGAAGTCGTTAAAAAGCGAGCTTCAGACCTTCATATTCAAGTTGGTTTGCCGCCAATGCTACGAATTGACGGTGCGCTTATGCCGGCCGCCGGAACTCAGCCATTGGACGAGCCTGCCGTTGAGAGGCTAGTGTTCCAGATTCTTGATGAAGATCAGCGGCAGATTTTGCTAAAAGATAAGGAATTCGACTTTTCGTTTGCGTTTGGCACATTGGGGCGATTCCGAGTTAACGCCTTTCATGAGCGTGGCAATTTGGCTGCAGCTCTACGTTTGATTCCAAATGAAATTAAGTCGGCGTCTGAACTGGGTATGCCACCGGTTGTTAATACATTTGCGGATTTTCCTCGCGGTTTGGTGTTGGTCACTGGTCCAACTGGTTCCGGTAAGTCAACGACTTTGGCCGCGCTGGTCGATAAAATTAATTCTGAGCGCTCACAGCATATTATTACCATTGAAGACCCTATCGAGTTTACTCACAAGTCGAAAAAGTCAGTGGTAGTTCAGCGGGAAGTTCACTACGACACTTATTCATTCTCTGCAGCTTTGCGTTCGAGTCTTCGCCAAGACCCGGACGTTGTGCTGATTGGTGAGATGCGCGACCTTGAAACAATTTCGGCAGCGATTACAATTGCTGAAACTGGACACTTGGTGTTTGCAACGCTACACACTAATTCCGCAGCGCAATCAATTGACCGTATGATTGACGTGTTCCCGCCACATCAGCAGCCACAGATTCGCGCTCAGCTCAGTAATATTTTGATGGCAATTTGTTCGCAGCGACTAGTCCCAGCTATCGGCGGCGGGCGAGTCGTGGCGGCAGAGGTTTTGATTGCCAATCCAGCGGTGCGTAACATTATCCGCGAAGGTAAATCTCACCAATTGGATGCCGTAATTCAGACTGGTGCTGACCAGGGAATGCAGACGATGGATCGAACTTTGGTCAATTTGGTGCAGAACGGTACGATTACGTATGATAGTGCTCGTGAATTTGCTGTCGATTTGACGGAATTCGAGAGATTGATGAGGGGGTAACAAATGAAGAAATATGATTACGAAGCCAGAGATAGCGCAAGTAATAAAATCGTTAAATCAGTTGTTCAGGCTGATAGTGAAAATGCCGCAGCGAAGCTTTTGACGTCACAAGGGTTTGTGCCATTAAAAATTGAACTACAAGACGATAAGACCAGCTTCTTTGCAAAGTTTTCTGGTAGAATTACTACCAAGGATAAGGTTGTATTTACTCGCCAGCTGGCTACACTTATTGGAGCAGGGCTACCTTTGGCGCAAAGCCTTCGAACGGTTCAGGAGCAGACTACGAATAAGCGTATGCAGGAAATAGTCCAGGAAATTATCTCTGACGTTGAAGGTGGTAAATCCTTGTCTGATTCGTTCGCAAAGCATCCAGAAGCTTTTAATAAAGTTTATGTAGCTTTGATCTCGGCCGGCGAGACGTCAGGTACAATGGATGATTCGCTTAAGAGGTTAGCTGCTCAGCAGGAAAAAGACGCTGCTATGATGAGTAAAATTAGAGGCGCTATGATGTATCCGTCAATTGTCTTGGTAGTGATTATCTTAGTTATCGGATTTATGTTATTCACGGTTGTTCCGCAAGTTGAAGGTCTGTATCGTGACTTAAATAAGGAGTTGCCGTTTGTAACTCTTGTGATGATTAAAGTGGCGAACTTTTTTATTCATTTTTGGTGGATTGTTATATTGGTGATGATTATTGGTGGATATTTCCTAGTACAATATTTGAAAACTGAGCAGGGAATTAGGACTAAAGACATCTTTAAGCTTAATGTCCCGATGTTCAAAGGGATGTTTAGGAAAATGTACATGGCTCGATTTGCCAGGACTGGTCAAGTTCTTCTGAGTACTGGCGTGCCAATGCTTGATATGCTTCGTATTACGTCTGATGCTGTCAATAACGTGATTATTAGCGAAAGCATACTCCGTGCGTCAGATAAGGTGAAGGGCGGTAAGGCCTTGTCGGCTTCTTTATCTAATGAAGATTATTTCCTAGCAATGGTGCCGCAGATGATTAAAATTGGTGAGCAATCGGGTAAGATTGATGAGATGATGGGCAAGACTGCTCAGGTGTACGAAGATGAGCTTGACGAGGAGATTCGCGCCTTGTCGACGGCGATAGAGCCGGTTTTAATGGTCTTTTTGGCTATAGTTGCAGGTACGATGGTCGCGGCTATCTTGCTTCCAATCTATAGTTTGGTTGGCAACATCAATATTCGCTAGACTGACTTATATTTTTAGTGTATTATAAACTTAAGCATTTTTGCGTAAATATAGGTAAACCATAGAAAGGTGGGAAATCTAATGACAAAAAAAGATAATAAAAAAGGATTTACAATCATCGAGGTCGTCCTAGTCTTGGCTATCGCTGGACTTATCTTTGCGATGGTATTTATTGCATTGCCAGCTTTGCAGCGTAGCCAGCGTGACCAGTCAAGGAAGAATGACGCTTCAACGGTTGCTGCAGCTATTACCAATTGGAATTCAGCTAACCGTAACGGTGGCACGTTTAATGAAGAGTCTCTACGTAAGTATGTCGATAAGCTTGATCAATACGACAAGTCTTCAGAGTTAAAGGTTGCTACACCTGGTGCTTCAATGTCAGTGGCTAGTAACGAAATCAAGGTTATGCGAGGCAAGAAGTGTCCTTCTAGTACGCCAGCTCCATCTGCTGACGATCCAGCAAACATAACTTTGCAAAACGGATCTTCGCGCAACGCAGCAGTTGTAGTTCTACTGGAGAATAACGGTTCTCAAAAGCAATTGTATTGCCAGGACGTATAATCTATAGATAAATTACGAATCAGCCTCGGTATGGGGCTGATTTTTTTATGGTTTTTTGCTACCATAAGAAGTATGATTAAGTTTGTACTAGTGGGATTTTTAGGGGCTATTTTAGGCAGTTTCGCCGGAGCGCAAATTTGGCGCTTGCGGGCTCGTCAATTGATGGAAGATAAAAAAGCCGGAGAAAAAGTTGACCAAAAGGAATTAAAGAAATTATCTCCATTGATAAAAAAAATTTCCAAAGATAGATCTCGCTGCTTATCTTGCGGACATGAGCTTAAGTGGTGCGATTTGATTCCTGTGGTAAGTTGGGTTGCTGGATTGGGGCGATGCAGATATTGCAAAGCATTTATCGGTTGGACGGAAATCTTGCTGGAACTAGTGATGGCTGGACTGTTCGTTGCGTCCGTGGCTTTTTGGCCGGGATCGTTAACGGATATTTGGCAAGTCGCGTTGCTGGTCTTGTGGTTGGCAAGTTTGGTGCTGCTGGCGATTTTATTTGTCTATGACCTCAGATGGCTACTTCTTCCAGATGTAATTAATATTCCGTTTATCATTCTTGGCGCTATTTTTGCGGGAATAAAAGTATGTTTATCTGGCGATTTCTCAAAAAACTTGATGACGTTATTTGGGTCGATTGCGATTCTGAGCGGAATATATATGGTGCTATATTTATTCTCAAAATATCGTTACGGGGAAGATAAAACTTGGATTGGTTTTGGTGATGTTAAGCTTGGACTTGGATTGGGTTTATTCTTAGGAAATTGGCTTTTGGCGTTTGCTGCGTTGTTCATCGCGAATCTTATCGGCACGCTTCTCGTTTTGCCATCAATGATGCGAGGAAAATTGCAAGCAACTTCACGGATATGCTTCGGCCCATTGCTTATCGTAGGGTTTTTACTCGCTTGGTTCTTTAGCCGACAAATTTTAGAGTGGGGCTTTCTTATTGTCTAAGTAAAAAGCGCTTATGCTATAATGGAGAAGTGATGGGCAATAAACAAAAAGGTTTTACTATAATTGAAGTGATTTTGTTTGTGGCTATTTCTGGTTTGCTGACCTCTATGCTGATGGTCGGTGTAAGTATGTCAATTAATCGCCAGCAATATCGTGATTCTGTGCAGTCATATGCTGGTTTTTTGCGAAATGAGTACTCGAAGGTGGTCAATGTTGAGAATGAGCGATCTAAGGGCACTTGTCCAATTGAAGGCTCTGATGGTCGAGCTGAAACTCTACGTGGACAATCCGATTGCGTGATTGTCGGCCGCTATATTACCACTGAAGGTTCTTTGGGTTCGACGAACGGCAATCTATACAAAACTTATCCAGTTTATGCCTATAGGCCAGATAAGGGTAGTGCGTGGACTTATAGACGTGGCGCTGAGTCTGATAAATATATCGTTAATTGGCAAGCAAAAACTAGGTTTTCTAACCAAGCCAAAGATAGCGCGTATATTTCTATTTTGATGTATCGCCACCCAGAGACGGGGCAGTTGGATATTAGAACTGACACGAGCCGATTCGGTGATAATTTGACTGATTTCGTCAATAATAAAAATAGTGCTGGAGTTGTGCAATCTGCTGGTGAACAGCGTCAACAGAGGGAAATTTGTGTTTATGATGACGGTTGGATGCCGGGAGAGAGATTATCTATTTTTCTACGATCACACGCAGGCTCTGCTGATGCTGTAGTTATAGGTAATGCTACGGGAGGTTGTGCTGATGCGTAGGCTTAACAGAGGCGACACACTTGTCGAGGTGCTGCTTGGAGTAACCATTTTTAGCCTAGTCGCCGTTATTGCATTAGAAACTATGAATCGCGGGATGGCTATTGCTCAGTATTCTTTAGAGACGACGTTGGTTCGCCAACAGGTTGACGCTCAGGCTGAAATGCTAAGATATGCGCATGATATGAAAAATGATACCTGGAAGAAATTGGTAGACAATAATTCGGTGAGCGTTTCTGTCGTTAATGGCAATGAAGGAAACTTGGGCGCTGAAAAATGTCCTGATGATTTTTCTACGAAAGAGTTTGCTTTGGCTGCGACGCCTTCGCTCGCTTCGAAGATTAGTATATTGAACAATCCTGGAGATTATAAACCAGCAGAAACATACGCGCGGGTTGATAGTGATACTAAAAAAACGTATGGAATATCTGTTAGATTAGTTAAGCCGAGTACGGCCACTGGAAGCAGGGATAGTAACAAGTACGATGCGTACATAAAAGCATGCTGGATGCCTGTTGGCAGCAAAATGCCGGCGACTATTGGTACGATTGTGAGGTTGTATGATTCGGGGTTATAAAAAAGGATTTACGCTTATTGAATTGATGCTCGCAATGAGTTTTATCTCTGTTCTTTTGTTGTCGATTGCGATGGTGGGTATTCAAGCGGGAAAAATGTATAGCAGAGGTATTGTGCTTCGTGATGTTAATCAAGCGGGGCGAGATATTTTAGACACTATTCGACGTGATTTTCTTCAGGCGAATGCCGAAAAGATTGACAGTACGGGATTGAGGGTGCCGAATAATAGCAATTGGTCAACTGGTCGACTTTGTCTCGGCTCTCATTCTTATGTGTGGAATAATCCAAAGTATTTGGACGATCCTAGCTTGTTGGGTGGAAATAGTCTGTTCAAGGTTAATGGCAATCCAGTGAATTTGGTGCGTGTAGTTGATGCGGATAGCGGATTATGTAAAAAAGATGCTTCTGGCAAATATCCGGAAACTGTCGATCTTGCAAAATCATCCAATTTGCTCAGGTCTATCAATAGCGGTGATGGCTCAATTGGTGTGCACGAAGTTACGTTAGAAAAAATTACCTCAGATAATTCAAGGGAGGCGCTATATAAATTGACTTTTACATTGGGGACGAGCAAGATGAGTGAAATAAGGGATTCTTCCTGTAAAGCTCCGACTGAAGATGATAGCAATTTTGAGTTCTGTGCTATAAATAAATTTGAGATGATTGTGAGGGCAAATGGGTAAAAATACGCGACAATCAGGTGCTGTATCTCTTTTTGCGGTCATATTTGGCGCGATGTTGCTGACTATTGTTACTATTGGGTTTATCAAGTTGATGATTATGGATCAGCGACAATCCTCGAATAATGATCTGTCGCAGAGTGCTTATGATGCGGCTTTGGCTGGGGTTGAGGATGCTAAGCGCGTGGTTCGTGCCGCCCAGACTGGCAATATTCAAGCGGCGGGAGTGCTGAATGGTCCAATTAATTGTAATATGGTCGCGGCATCCGGTGTTGTTGGGGGCAGTTCTTCTGGTGAAACTATTATTAAAACTGGTACAGATGCGGGTAAAAAATTTGATCAAGCATATACTTGCGTAAAGATCACTATGAAATCTCAAGATTTTATGTATAAGTCTATCGAGGAAAAATCTCAAATTGTGCCACTACGCGCAACTGGTTCATTCAATAAGATATCTATTGAATGGTATAGGCGCGATGATGAGAGCAATTTGAATGGCGCCAACGCCGCTAACACTGAAATATCCACTTCTGGGGATTTGCCGACGAAAAACAACTGGAATGCTAATTCGCCGCAATTGATGCGTGTGCAACTTATTAACCCAGGCGCCACCTTTAATTTAGCGGCGTTAGATTCAACTGGCGTCACTTCTTTCTTACGACCGAATGTTTTAAGGTCAGACGTGGTAGGTCAGAATGGTACTGCTGTTTCTGGTAAGATTTCTGATCATCCACGCGCAACTGACGGGAATGAACATAATAATGGAACAAGTGTGGTTTCTTGCAGTAAGACATTCAAGTTTTCTGGCGAATATTCGTGTAAAGCGGTGATTGATGTTGATGAAATTCCAGCTGGTAGCGAAACAGCATTCTTAAGGTTATTGCCTATATATAAAGGTGGCAGTGTGAAGATTTCTCTTCAGAAAACCGACGGAACGATTGTCAATTTTGATGGAGTTCAGCCAATTGTCGATTCCACGGGGCGGGCAAGTGATTTATTTAGAAGAGTTGAAGCTCGATTGCAAATAGGAGATGATTTCGCATATCCTAACAATGCGGTTGAATTGAAGAATAGCCTGTGCAAAGACTTCTCTGTATCTGGTGGCGGATCTGCTACCGTAGGTCAATGTAAGCCATAGGTTAAGATTCTGTGTCACTATGAAATCGGTCGTGGATATCTTTCAGATGTTGATCGGTAACGTGTGTATATACCTGTGTTGTTGATATATTGCTATGTCCCAGCATCGATTGGACTGAGCGCAAGTCCGCACCGTTCATAAGTAGGTCAGTAGCAAAACTGTGACGCATAGTATGTGGGCTTACATGTTTTGTGATACCGGCCAATCTAGCATATTGACCAACCATTCTCTGAATACTACGCGCGCTTAACCTGCGGTAATCTCCGGAAGTGTTGGGAGCTGCGTGGCGTTTACTATAGCTTAAAAATAGAGCTGGTAAATTATCTGTTCTGGCTTCCAGGTATGTCGATATGTGCTCGGCAGCACTTTTTGAGATAAAAACAGGGCGATCCTTTTGTCCTTTTCCTCGCACCATAAATTCGCGCCTTGTTAAGTTTATGTGATCGCGATTTAAATTGACCAATTCTGAAACACGCAGCCCGCTGGAAAATAGCAACTCAACGATTGCTCGATCTCTCAGTCCAGATTCTGTATCGGTCGGTATTTGATCGATCATACGTAAAATCTCGTCATATTGTAAAAAAGTCACTTGTTTACGGACTACTTTGGGCAATATAATTCTGTCGGCCGCTAGACTTTTGATATTACGACGAGAAAGGTAGGTTAGGAGACCTCGCAGTGCAATAAGATGATAACTTTGGGTAATTAAAGACAGCTCTTCGCCGGTGTTGTCGTTTTTATAACGGTTTAGCCAGAGGCGATACTGGCGTATTAGTTCTGATGTAATTTTCTCAACAGCTATATCACCAGCAAAATCGATAAATCTCTCCAGATATAGTTGATAATTTATGATGGTTTTTTGACTACGCCCACCTTCAACCTCTAGGTGCTCTAAGAAATCAGTTAAAGCTTCTGACATAAACATAATATTTATTCTATCGCTAATGAATATGTTTATCAAATTATTTATTTCTGCTACTATATTAGAAAATAATAAGCAGAGGAGTATCTATGGCAGAAAGCGAAAAAAACTACTGTGGTGTTGAGAGGACATTGATCGTCTTTAAGCCTGACGCAGTTCAACGAGGTATCGTTGGGGAAATTTTACAACGTTTTGAGCGAGTTGGTCTAAAAATAGTTGGTGTAAAAATGACATCACCGTCTAGAGACCATTACTATGCTCATTACGAGGACATCGGTAAATTGGCTACTCGTCGAGGCGAGGATACTTTGAATATAACATTAGATATGATGATGGACGGTCCAGTTATAGCAATGGTACTAGAGGGCGTTGAAGCTGTCGCTGTTGTTAGGAAGATTGTTGGTCCAACAGAGCCTAAGTCGGCTGACATGGGAACAATTCGCGGTGATTACTCACACATTAGTTTTGGCTATGCAGACGAGTGCCAAAAGGGAGTTCCAAATTTGATTCACGCATCTGGTGATTCAGATGAGGCTGTTCGTGAGATCGAGCACTGGTTTAAGCCGGAAGAATTGGTAAATTATCACACATTAAGTGAAAAGTTTACTCGCTAAGCTAGTCTTTCCTGAGAGTTACCGTGGTATAATGGTTGTATGCCTCGGTAGCTCAACTGGATAGAGCAGATCCGTCCTAAGGATAAGGTTGTAGGTTCGACTCCTGCCCGGGGTACCATACATATGACAGAGCAAATTAAAGATAAGCAATTTGATGGGCAGCGTGACGGAGAGCAACTGTTGTTTGTGTTTCGTCGTCACATAATTGCTATGAGAAAAGGATTTTATCTGCTCCTTGGATCAATGACGCTTGGTTCGTTACCTTTTTTAATTTGGCAAGATAACTTGAACCTTTTATGGGTGTTTGTCGGCGGATTTATTTTTGGTCTAATGCTATTTTTCTATCATTTTTTGATGTGGTTTTATACTTACTACATTGTTACCGATCAGAGAATTCGTCAGATTACTCAACATGGATTTTTTGGCAAAGATGTCATTGAGCTGAAATTGTCAAAAATTCAGAATATTAGCTATAGTATCCCGGGGTTTAGTGGAGAGATGTTTAAATTCGGAACAATAGTTATTCAGACTTTTGTTGGAGATCTTGTTATAAAAAACGTAGAACATCCAGATAAGATCTATAATAAATTACAAGACGCAGTGGAAATTTCGACAAAGAAGGAGGATGTCAATGAAGAATCTGTTGAACCGTAAAGATAAAAAACAACCAAAGGAGCTACCTAAGAGGATTACAAACGATACGGTAGCCCAGCACCGTGAGAAGGTCTTGGCGGCTGGTCGTAAGCATAAATATCCCATCCAATACACTAAACGTCGATTGGTATGGATAACGATGCTTGTTAGTGTCGTTATTCTGATTGTTTTTATTGCTCTTGGTTGGGCGCAGTTATATGTCTGGAAAGATACAAGTGATATCGCATATAGGATAACTAAGATTTTACCTCTTCCCGTGGCTAATATTGACGGAGAAAATGCTGAGTATAGTGATTATCTTCTGTATCATCGTAGTTCATTGGCAGTATTACAGTCTCAGGGGCAAGCAGATCAAAAGGACAAAGTTAAGTTCTATCAAAACCAGTCCATAGACAAGGCATTAGAGGTGGCATATGCCAAAAAACTTGCGAGAGAAAATAATATTACTGTTGATGATAAAAAGGTTCAAGATCTTATCAAAAAACAGCAGGAATCTAGCAAGCTATCACAGTCCGCTTATGAGTCTGTAGTAAAAGACAATCTTCATTGGTCAATGGATGAGCTAAAAACTGCCATGAAATATACTTTGTTAAAGCAGGAAGTGTCTTTTAAGATTGATAAAATAGCTAATAGCTTAGCGTCTGACATTAAGAAGAGGTTGCAAGAGGGTAAATCATTAAAGGATATCGCTACGGAAATGGGCGACAAGGTACAGTCGGTATTTGATCTATCCGTCTCTACGGATAATTCTGACGGAGGTCTAACGAAAGCGGCTATGTCATTAACAAAGGGCAAAATCTCGGGTCCTATAAAGACTCTTTCGGGTGACGGATATTATTTTGTGACGCTTAATAATATTGAAGGCAACAC
Organism: Candidatus Nanosynbacter colneyensis; assembly: GCA_024330325.1. Taxonomy (GTDB): domain Bacteria; phylum Patescibacteriota; class Saccharimonadia; order Saccharimonadales; family Saccharimonadaceae; genus Nanosynbacter. The sequence continues at coordinate 18,002 of JANDWE010000164.1, forward strand.
CGTAAATTACTCTTATGTAAAAGTTCCATTGACTGAATTTAATAACCAGTTTAACTACTTAAAAAATAACAATAAAGTAAAATATTTCATTTCTATCGATAAATAATCGATCTAGTTTGAAAAAACTCCTATTTTTGCTATAATTTCCTAAGGAGTTTGCCGTTGTAGCTCAGCTGGTAGAGCAGCTCATTCGTAACGAGCAGGTCGCTGGTTCAAGCCCAGTCAACGGCTCCATTTTTATGAAAGACACTGTAAAGAAATCGATAAAAATTGTTTTTAGCGACAGGACTGTGGCAACTCTTTTGATCGTTAATATTGTTGTAGCTATTGTCATATCTATATTTTTAGGATCATCAATAAAACATAGCGAGGCTCAGGTTATTACGCGCTACACTACGTATGGTGATGCGAATTTTTATAGGAGTCACTGGTCTAGTCTACTTAGTTATTTTGCTTTGGCGTTTATGATAGTTTTTGGTCACTCTGCGCTAAGTATCAAGTTAATTTCACTAGAGAAACGAAGCTTGGCTATATTTCTTTTGTGGTTGACGTTGGGTATTTTAGCTATTTTAGCTATTTTAGCCTATTCTATTATTAAAATTGCATCGATAGGGTGACATATGGACATTGAAATCCCACTTGGTAAACGAACAAAAAAATATCGTTTTCTTGAGATGCTTCCTGGGTTGCTAAGTTATGGCGCTATTGTTCTTCTGGTTATCTTATCCATAGTAAGTCCCGTTTTAGCATCAATTTATTTGTTGACTATAATACTAATTGCTTTTGTAAAAACAATAGCTATCAGCTATAGGA
>JANDWE010000002.1 GCA_024330325.1 Candidatus Nanosynbacter colneyensis
CGGGTTCATCCCGTTGAATTTTACCGGGTTCATCCCGTTGAATTTTACCGGGTTCATCCCGTTGAATTTTACCGGGTTCATCCCGTTGAATTTTACCGGGTTGAACACATTGATTTGTCGAAAAGCCTATATTAGATCGACGGACCATTCGACCATATTCACGCGATTGTGTAATGTATCCAAATTCTACTAATCTTCGACAAGACGCCTGAAAAGTAGAAGTACGCATACCTGCTAACGACATGAGTTCCTCTGACTTCTTCCAGCACCCCTTATCGCCAAAACTTGCTATTTCGGCGTAAAGGATTTTTTCAGCGGCAGTTAGTCTTTCGTCTAACAATAGCTCTCTCGGCAACCAAACGCCTGCAAACTGACGCTTCGGATCGACTATCTGTTGTTTATCAAAATCATACATTGTCAGCTCTCCATTTCTTAATGGCTTCTGTCAATGGCGTTTTAATCTCAGAAATATGAACAATTTTCCCCATTTTTACCCTCTCTTTAAGCCAATGAAAAACTAGCACCTTCATTTTCCACAGGTGAAATTTATTTTTTGTGAAAAAGTGTAAGAATTTGGTGCAAAACCCTTGACAGATTTTTCACGATTTATCGATTTTGAGTAAGAGGTTATTTTTAGACAAAGAAAACCCCAGTCAAAAACGACCGAGGTTATCAAATGCGTATCTGATATGTTCTTATATTAGCAAACTCGAGCGTAAAAGTCAATGCTCACAAGATAGACTTTACGACTATGCCAGACAATAAATATACGACCACTAAACAGAATACTGGTCAAAAGTGGATTAACGAAAAAACAATTTTTAGGCAAGTCTTTACAACCAACACAAAATCACAGGGAAATGTAGAACAGATTGTTGACATTGATTTGCCTAAAAATAATTCATTGCAGATTATCAAGGCAGAGGGCGGAATACGCGTTGGGGCTGATTTTTATCCACTTGAATATATTAACCCAAATGCGCCAAGCGGTCAGAACTCACAGCTTAAAGTTACGTTTTTTAATGGTAGCTGGCAGTTGCGATTTAACACAGGCTCTGCTGGTGTGCTTACAGTCATTGTATATTACACTGAATAAGTTTAGTTTTTATCCAATCGCGATCCAGTTCACATAGTACGTTCCCAAAAGTTGAGCACCCCGTCAAATCGTCGACATCGAGCAGTAAATGAGGTATTCGTAACACCCACAGCACTAAAAGCACAGCCACCCCACGACGAGTTCGGAGTATCTGTCCAGCTGTCCCCAGGCTGACCATATCCGCCAAAAGAACAAACTACTGTAGGAATTGTCCCTGCTGTAAACTGTTTTGGAAAAGTGATTGTTGCAGCACCTTCAACTGCTTGAGTAGGTACATTTATCATCGCTACACCACACTGCATGTTTACAGATTTGTCAGTAGTCGTATTGTTGCGTTTTACTTTTACTTTTTCTGCAAGCGGCATTGTCGTAAAGTCTATCTTGTCGGCTGTAATAGACTTCTCAGGAATTACTTGAGGTTTAAGTTCAGGTATGGCAGATTCTTTTAGTGTACCGTCTGGATTATGAGATTTTAATAGCCACTCGACTAAGTCGTTTGCCCATGCAGAAGTAGCCGTTGGCACAACTGCAGCCCCAATCGGATATAGCCTATCCAGACCGCCTGTCAGAGTAAGTCCAGCAATACTCCCGTTTGAAGCAGGTACGCCTTTCCATGAAGTTGCCGACCCTGGCACTATATCATTATTAGAATCAGTTTCGAATATGACAAAATCCTGCTCCTCACCAATTAGCCAACCGTCGACCGTACTTATGGCTAGGCTTTGGGCTCCTCTTTCTTTTTGAGAGGTAAGTTTTGCGGATGCTGGCAATTCGCCTTTTGCTGAAGCTTTTCTAAGCATCTTTTTTCTCCTTATATTTTTCCTTTAACATCTCGACCACCGCGCCGATAACTGGCATCAAACGACTAATAGTCGCGGCAATAACTGCAATAACTGCTGAGAATACCGTATGTCCTGTTAGACTGTCCAAGCTTGTGATAAACTTGCCGAATTCAGGACTGCTGTACAATGCTGTAAATGCTGCCATAGCTCCCAGTAGTCCTTGCAAAAATGTCCTCATTGCTCGACCGTTTTTTGTTTCTGAACTGAATAATAATTTAATCTTTTCCATATCTCCTCCTTCTATTTTTCCTCAGTACCGTACACGCCGCGAGATTCACGCTCAACCTTACGATTAGCCAGCCACATAATAGCTTCCTCAATTTTCGTAAGGGCTAAACTGTTTTCGCGACAAGGCAATCCTCGGTTGTAGTCCGCTAGTTTTGCGTAAGTTACAATAAGTAAGTCCTCAATAAATACACCGTTGCGCTCTGTGGTAGCCGTACCGCCAGTTTGAAACTTGATTTTCAACACCTCTTTACCGCCGATATTAAGAGAAACTTCGTCGCCTGGCGCACCGCGATTCAGTTCGTTGTGTAATTTTTCTAGTGCATTATATTTGGTAGTTTTCATAGTTCCTCCTTATTTATTAAACTTAAAAATGCTCATTAGAAAATCGATAATCTTCTCTAATAGACTTTTATTCTTAGCGATGTCTTGACTTAATTTTCCGATAGACCTCATCACGTCTTCGTTTGTTGGTTGTGGTGCTAGCGGTTGCTCCTGCGGCTTTTCTTTGAGCTGAGGTACCTGTTGTAGCGCTGGTGTCTTTGGGGCTGGCTGAGGCTGAGGACGTGGTTGCGGTCGTGGTGTGCCTGCATCTCCATTCGCTAGTTCACGCACTCGTTCTGCCAATACCCAAATTCCGTCATCTGCCATTTTTAGTTGTAGGTAGCGTTTGTTA
>JANDWE010000140.1 GCA_024330325.1 Candidatus Nanosynbacter colneyensis
GGTTATTTCTGGGTGAGTTTCGCACCAATTCATAACGCCCAGAGTGACGGTTTTTGCAATGTCTTGAGCTTGACCTTCTGGCGTACGAACGCTTAGACAGGTGGCAATTATGGAATTATGGAGCTTGTCTGGACTAAACTCCTCTGGCAGTCGTTTTCCTTGTTTGATGACGTCAATTTGACCTGGCTTTACCATAAATTGCCTCCGTAGCTGATAACGCCAATAACGCGGTCGACAAATAGGAATGCTGCCAAAATTAGTAAGCTACCACCGCTGGCGAATTGCAAAAATCTCTTATGATCTTCCCGCCAACGTTGTAAATTAGAGATGCTGCGTCCGCTGCCGATCAAGACGATAACGACAAATAACGGCAGCGTGGACACGATGACGTAGATTGCTATGCTAATGATTTGCAAGAAGGGGTTTGGTAGGGTGATAATAGCCAGACTGGCGGCGATAATTGGCGCGATAATAAATATGATTTCTGCAATAACGCTAATTATTCCTAGAGCAAAGCTTTCTATGGAATTTTTGGTTTTTTTGGTGCGCTTGTTTAAATATTCCGCAAAATTACGTGGAAGCCATAACGAAGTTCCTGGTTGTCGTCGGAAGTAGAACGCCCAAATTGCGATTCCTAATCCAAACATCATCCCTGAAGAGACGGCGGCAACGAGCTGCTCTGCGCTGGTGACGTGGTGGATGAATAGTGATAAGAAATAGGAGATTGAGCTGATAAGTAACAAGGTGATCATTGCGACTCCAAGTACAAAACTGTTGCTCATACGAAAAATTTTTCTCTGGGCGGTTTTTTTGCCAATTGAATGTCCGCTAAGTAACGTTAAAACACTGACGCTAAGCTGAAAACTAGCGTGAATAATCGCTGCAAAAATTATGGTAGCCAGTGACGAGATTGTTACGGGGGTCATTTTTGTGTATAAATCCTTCCCTACCAGTGTACCACAAGCGGAATGAAAAGGTAAATAATGACCGAAAAAGGTATTGCTTTTTTGTCAAATTTATGATAGTATAAAGACAGTTAAATAATTAACACAAAAAAGGAAAAAATATGGAAATCAACACCAGTGAATTAGCTGAATTTTTAGAAGTAACCCGAAAAAAGGATTTAGCAACGTGGGAGCGTCAGCGTAATTCATGGGAATTGGATAGTTTTGTGTCACGACGATTGGCGGCTTTGGACGGCGTTCAATCTGAAGAGCTTGAGCTAATTTAATTCAGTATCTATAAAAAATTCCCCGTCGTATTGACGAGGAAAAGATAATTTCTGGTAGCACCGGGTGGACCCGAACCACCGACCTCAGGCTTATGAGTCCTGCGCTCTAACCAGCTGAGCTACGGTGCCACACTGCATTGATTGTAACAGATAGTATAAAATTTGCCAAATACGTTTTAGGTAAATTGTGAGATAATGGATATGTGAGATATATTATCGCAGTCAGTGGTGGGATTGATTCGGTAGTTTTGCTGGATTTGATGTCGCGAACGGAAAAAGATTTGGTGGTCGCTCATTTTGACCACGGAATTCGTGAGGATTCGGCGAGTGATGCTAGATTTGTCGAGGCTTTAGCTGATAGATATAAAATACAATTCGTTTGTCGGCGCGAAAAATTGGGGGCTGATGCCAGTGAAGAATTGGCGCGCCAAAGGCGTTATGAATTTTTGCGTGGCGTGGCGACGGATTTTGATGGCGTGATAGTGACGGCACATCATCGAGATGACATTATTGAAACTGTAGCGATGAATCTTAATCGTGGCTCCAGGTGGCGAGGCTTGGCGGGGATGAGTGATAGTCAAATAGTTAGGCCGATGAATGGCTGGACGAAGCAGAGAATTTATGAATATGCGATTCGTCAGAAATTGGAATGGTGTGAAGATGAGACAAATCAAAGCGACTTGTATCAGAGGAATAAATTTAGGCGTAAGATAAATCGTGAGCTTGATGAATATCAGAAACTTGGAATATATGAGGCGTGGCGAAAACAGAGAGAATTAAGAGGGAAAATTGAGCAGGAAATAGAGAAGTTTGACGGAGAAGTGCTTAGTCGGTATTTTTTGACGATGATAGATGATAATGTCGCACAAGAATTACTATATTATTACGTTTTACGACATTATGATGTGTCGTTGCTGGGTTCTCAACTGGAGCGTATGCTAATTGCTATAAAAACTGGAAAAGCTGACTCTTGCTGGCAAGTTGGCGGTGGCATTGTGATGAAATTGACGCTAAGAAGTGTTATAATAAAGAGAGTTTGATTAGTATAGGCGAAAGGATTAGTTGAGAATGGCTGTTAAGATGCCTCAAAGAAATGGAAAGAATAGAATAAGTCAAATTTTACGATTTGGATTGTTTTGGGCAATTATAATTTTTGTAGCGTTAATTTTTTACGCAACACTCTTCCCTGCGTCAAATCTTAAAGATGTCGCATTATCTGATGTAGTGCGTCGAGCAAATGACGGTAAAATTGCTCAATTGGAGATTCAAGGAAACGATATTAAGATTACCCCAAAAGATCAATCAAAACCTACCGAGCATTCAGTCAAGGAATCTGGTAGTATTTATGAGCAGGGCTTGAACAAAGACGCTAAGGTTGAGGTGAAGGTTATTCCGCCATCCACAACCGGCGAAACTATGTGGAACCTAGCGGTTATGGTTGTGCCTGTGCTGATTATCGTGGTGTTCTTCATGTTTATGATGCGCCAAGCTCAGGGTCAAAATAATCAAGCTATGGGATTCGGCAAGAGTAAGGCTCGCCTGTATGGACAAGATAAGGAAAAGGTTCTGTTTACGGATATCGCTGGAAATGATAACGCCAAGCAAGATCTGCAGGAAGTTGTTGATTTTCTCAAGCATCCTAAGAAATATAAAGATTTGGGCGCGAAGATTCCGAAAGGTGTATTATTAGTCGGTAATCCGGGTACGGGTAAGACGATGTTAGCCCGAGCTGTTGCCGGTGAGGCTGGTGTGCCATTCTTCTCGATATCCGGTTCTGAATTTGTGGAAATGTTTGTTGGTGTTGGTGCTAGCCGAGTGCGAGACCTATTTTCTAAGGCTAAGAAAAATGCGCCGTGTATTATCTTTATTGATGAGATTGACGCCGTGGGTCGTAAGCGTGGCTCTGGTATGGGTGGCGGTCACGATGAACGCGAGCAAACCCTGAACCAGATTTTGGTGGAAATGGATGGCTTTGATGGCGAGACTAATGTTATTGTTTTGGCAGCAACCAACCGCGCGGATGTTTTGGATCCGGCTTTGCTTCGACCTGGACGGTTTGACCGACGTGTAACTATTACGCTTCCAGAGCGCAAAGATCGTGAGGCAATTCTGAAGGTTCACTTTAAGAAAAAGCCAACTGATGAAACTGTTGATCTTGATAAATTGGCGGCAAAAACCGCTGGCTCGTCTGGTGCGGATTTGGCAAATATAGCTAATGAAGCTGCGATCATTGCCGCACGTCGCAACAAGAAGAAGATCTCAAATGACGAATTAACTGAGGCGTTTGAGCGTGTGGCAATTGGTCCAGAGCGCAAGACTAAGATAATGAACGATCACGAGAAAGAGTTGACTGCTTATCACGAAGCTGGCCACGCAATTGTTGGTCACGTCTTGCCTGATTCTGACCCGGTCCACAAGGTTACGATTATTCCACGTGGCGGTACCGGTGGAGTAACTTGGTTCTTGCCGCCAGAAGATAAGAGTTACACAAATGTTTACGAGTTTAAGGATATTTTGGCTCGGGCAATGGGCGGACGAATCGCTGAGCAATTGATTTACGGCGATGACGGAATCACTACTGGCGCTGGTTCGGATTTGCGAAAAGCGACTGAAATTGCCCGTGATATGGTGATTGAGCAAGGAATGGGCAAGGGCTTGCGCGATCAAGTATTCCATGAAGATAACGGCGGCTTGATGTTCGATAAAATGACCAGAGAGCGTCCGTATTCTGATGAAACCGCGAAGATGATTGATGAGGAAGTCGCGCAATTGATTACCGAAGCTAAACATCGTGCAATGTTGGTATTGAAAGAGAATCGTTCGTTCCTTGATAAGTTAGCCGAGGCTCTACTGAAGGAAGAAACTCTGGAAGAATCTGAGGTTGACGAGATTCTTAAAGGCACTAAGTTACCAAAAGAAGCTAAACTGCATTCGTAAAATACTATGGGGCGCGTTCGTAGTACAGTTACGA
>JANDWE010000039.1 GCA_024330325.1 Candidatus Nanosynbacter colneyensis
CGTGCATAATAACGTAATAAAGCGGCGGGTGGACATCCGTGGTTGTGATGACGATAATTTCCCTGATCGGCTGTTGAATGATGGCCGCCGTATATCCTTCGTCATGCCAAATGTCGGCTTTTGTTAAATAGGTAAGTCGAACGTTGATGGCTAAGATTAAGATTGGAATTAGCCAAACCCAACCGGGCATTTGATGAAGAAATTCATATAGCTTTTTAAGATATATACGGATTTTTTTCATGAATTATCTGGATAATTTTAACGCTATCTCTTTCGCTTTATTCGCTAAAGTATCGTCAATTTTTTCCAGCCCCGAATCTGCGCTTACGCCACGTCGCTCTAGTGCTTCGCCAATAAGAAAGTCTGCAATTTGCGGATTTTTGGGTAGAATCGGACCGTGAAGGTAAGTGGCAATAATATTGTTGTAGCGAACACCTTCGTTTGCGTCGATCATATTGTTGCCGGCACCTTTAATAACTTGCCCAAGAGGTTTGGCGGTCTTATCTAAGAAAGTTTGTCCGCTGTGATTTTCATAGCCAACGATATCGCCAAATTCCTGACTTTTAATGACAATGTTACCAATCATCCGCTCGTCGCCAGCAATCGTTTCAATTGGCAGAATGTTAGCGCCAACAATTTCCTCGCCCTTGAGTGTTCGGAAAAACCGACCAAATAATTGGTACATTCCGCAAATCATCAGCATCGGCACGCCGTCTTTTGCTAATTGTCGCAGTTCATCGGCTCGTGCCAGAAGATCATTTTGGATAATCGTCTGCCCAGAATCCTGTCCGCCGCCGCCAACAAAAATATCAATTTTAGAAAAATCCGTTGAATCGCCTGGATTATGATCGATAATCTCAACTTCAAAGCCGCGTCGTTCTAGCCGTTTTTTCAGGACTAGCGTGTTACCCCAGTCACCATAAAGATTCATATCTCGCGGATAAAGTTGCGCAATTGTTATTTTCATTATGATATTTCCTCCACGTCGGTTTTTTCGCTCAGCAAGCGACGAATTGTCGTCATGACTGTGTAGCTACAAAAAATCTGTTTTGGCTCATCGGGATTAGTATTAATGAAATCTTCCAGGGCTTTCGAAATATTGGTGTCAATTTCCCCAATTGGAATGTCGTCATATTGAAGTCGCAAAGCCATATCGTAAGCGCGCGCACCGCTGATCATCGCTACGGTTTTTAATAGCGAAAAATCGACGTCCCAGAACCAACTTACATCTCGTCCGTCGGCGTAGTTGTCATTAACAGCGATCATCGTAGCACTATTATTTTTGGCGAACGACAGAAGTGCCAACCGAAAGCCACTTGGATTTTTCACTAAAATAAGCTCAATTGGCGTACCATTCAGGTAAATCGTTTCGCCACGACCAAACGCCGGCTTTATGTTTTCCAGTGCAGATAAAATCGTATCGGTAATTTCCGGTCCCGCGATTTGTCGAGCCAGGGCAACCGCTGCCGCCGCATTGAGAAGATTATAAACTCCGGTAAGTTGCAGATCTACGTCAATTTCTTTATTGTCAATTTGAAAAGTTGCCTGTTGAGTGTTAATTTTTTTCAATAAAACATCAGCTGCCACGCTTTGATTTGCGACTGCGGTTCCGTATTTTAGAGTGTCGTCCGTTGGCATCAATTGAAGTAATTCGCTGGTTGTGCCGAAGAAAACTTTTTTAGCCTGAATATGTTCGCTAATCTTAAAAATTCGCGGATCGTCGCGGTTGAGAACAACAGTGTCGCTGGTGGCTTCAGCTATTTTTTGAAGCAGTGCGGCTGTATTGTCAATTTCTCCAAATCTGTCCAATTGATCGCGCATAACATTCAGAAGCAGGGAAAAGCGCGGACGAACAATTTGTACAAACTTAACCGCCCAAGCCTCGTCCAGCTCCAGAACCGCAATGTCGGCGTCCAGCTTGCCGCGGATATTAACCTCATCAAGTAGCGCTGCTGCTACGCCTCGGGAAAAATTGCTGCCAGTGCGATTAGTGAAGACTTTCAGCCCGACTGATTCCAGCAACTCTACGACAATTTTTGTCGTCGTCGTTTTTCCATTCGTTCCGCTGATAATCACCACGCCTTGCGGTAAATCTGCCAACGTTCTCTGAATAAATTTTGGGTCAATTTTTTCAATCACCAAACCCGGCAAGGCCGAGCCGCCACCGCGTAATTTAGCGACTTTCTTGACGCTTTTGCCAATAATAGTACTAATCATCTGTCTTGCCATACTGTCTATTATACTCTGTCGGGCTGATGTGCTACAATATCAATATGTTTTTGGTGGGTATCTTTCAGTGGTGGTATGGCAATGGCTTGTTGCAGTATATCCGACAAAGTTTTCTGGGAGTTTTACGAACCGCGGATTTTTTCTCAGTCGGGCTGCTTTTGAAAACCTTATTCAATCCGTTTCGCCAGATTTCAGCTGCTCCAGTTGGTGGCGACTTATCTGTGCAGCTATCTGCGTTTTTTGACAAAATGTTCTCGCGGGTAATTGGCGCGGTGGTGCGCTCCATGGTGATAATTATTGGAATATTGATGATATTGCTACGATTTTTGTGGATGATTTTAGGAATTATTATGTGGCTGGCACTGCCGCTGATGCCGTTTATCGGAATTATTTTATGGCAATTGGGAGTTTCTGTATGGAAATAGAGCCGAGATTTAATTACGACAGTTTACGAGCTCAGAAGGCGCGATTTTCTGTAAGGTTCGGCAATGCTTGGCATATCGTGGCGATAGCTGTCGGTATTATGATGGTGCTACTTGGCCTGTGGTCGTTGATTGAACACGGGGCGATTGGCTGGCTATTATTTGGTCTGAGTGGACCGATGATTATGGTGTCGATTTGGTGGGAAAAAGACCTTAAGACGGCGGAGATTAGTAAAAATCCTAAGACAATTGACGATGTGATGGCGGCGGACGTTTTGGGTAAATTGCCGCGCAGGCCGACGCCGATTGATATTGCTGAGGCGATTACAGGCACGCGAGCTGGGCAATTTTTGGCAGTGCGGCTGGGTTTGACGCCGAATTTCTTGCGCAATATTTCCGTCGACGATCCGGATCGAACGGAGCAGATTTGGAAAGCGGCGATTGAAATTTGGCAGAGCACGGAAAGTCCGAAGATTACTAGCGCGGTTTTGGCGGCGGCGATAGTAAAACAATTGCCACAGCACGATTCTTTGCTGGCGAATATGAAGATCGATTTTCATGATATCGAGGAGGCTATTCGATGGTACGAGCGAATAAAGGCGCTGATTGACCAATATAAAGAGAAGCCGTTAAATACGGGCGGAATTGCTAGGGATTGGTCTTTTGGTTATACGCCACTGCTGAGTCGATTTGCTCAGAATATTAGCGTCAGTGTATCTGGCGGCGCGTTTACAACTAAGTTGGCTGCGCACGAGGAATCGCTGGGGCAGATGCTTAAAACGTTTAGTTCTGGCGGGCGGCAGAATATTACGCTGGTTGGTGCTGACGGTGCAGGAAAAAGTACTGTCGTGTCGGCGTTTGCGGAAATGCTGATTGATGGGCATCGAGGCGTTCCTGGTTCGCTGATGTATCAGCAGGTTTTTATGCTGGACGCGTCGTCGTTGATTAGTGTGGCGTCGGGTCGCGGGGAATTGGAAAATCTAGTCACGATGATTTTGAACGAAGCTTTTCTGTCGAAAAACGTGATTTTATGTCTGGACAATGCGCAATTATTCTTCGAAGAAGGCGTTGGTTCGGTTGACCTGAGTAATGTGTTATTGCCAATTCTGGAGGCAGGCAGACTTAGGACGATTTTAACGATGGACGATCAGCGATTTTTGCAAATTTCCCAGACTAAGCCGCAGCTTGCTCACGCTTTGAACACAATTGCAATTCAGCCGTCAAATGAACCCGAAACTATGAAAATTATGCGCGATCAATTGGTTTTATTTGAGGCGCAGCACAAAGTGACATATATGTATCAGGCGCTGGCGGAGGCGTATCGTGTTGGCGATCGTTATGTTCAGGACTTAGTAATGCCAGGTAAGGCGTTGAAAATTTTGGAAGCGGCGGCAAGTTATGCGAGTGGCGGGCTGGTGACCGCGCAATCTGTGGATGACGCGATTGAAAAGACTCTTGGTATAAAAATTTCGGTAGCATCTTTGAGTGACGAAAAGGAAAAATTGTTAAACTTGGAGTCATTAATTCATCAGCGAATGATCAATCAAACGCGAGCCGTGACAGTTGTTTCTGACGCTATTCGCCGCGCGCGCACAGGTGTTAGAAATCAGAATCGACCGATTGGCGCATTCCTATTTCTTGGCCCGACTGGTGTTGGTAAAACGGAACTTTCTAAAGCTTTGGCGGATGTTTATTTTGGCGGCGAAGGCAATATGATTCGTTTGGATCTGAACGAATTTGTCAGGCCGGATGACGTGGCTAGGTTAATTGCGGATGGTTCGCGAGATCCAGGGAGTTTGACCGCTCAAGTTCAGAAGCGTCCGTTTTCTGTTGTGCTTTTGGACGAAATTGAAAAAGCCCATCCACAGGTTTTGACGACGCTTTTGCAGCTTTTGGATGAAGGAATACTTCGCGATGAAAATAACCGAGAAATTAGTTTTCGCGATACGATTGTGATTGCGACGTCAAATGCTGGCGCGGATAGGATTCGTGAATATATTGAGCGCGGTTATCAATTGGAGCAATTCGAGCAGACATTTATTAACGAGTTGATTAATGCCAATTTATTCCGCCCAGAGTTTTTGAACCGTTTTGATGAAATTGTTCTGTTCCGTCCGCTAGGAAAAGAGGAATTGTTGCAGGTTGTTGATTTGATTTTGGCGGGAGTTAATAAGACTTTGGCGCCGCAAAAAATTCAAGTTGCGGTCGAGGAAGAAGGTAAGAAATTGCTGGTCGAGGCTGGCTATGATCCAAGATTGGGAGCTCGTCCGATGCGTCGCGTCGTCCAGCGAGCTGTCGAGAATACCGTCGCCAAGCAAATGCTGGCAGGAACTGTCGCGCCCGGTTCGACCACAATTATCACCGCTGATCAAATTCGCCAAATTTTAGGCTCACAATCTGCGCAAATGCCGCTAGGGACTCAGAACCCGCCATTGAATAGCTAACTCAGCCGCTCGACTAGTGTTTTTATGAGTGTCATTATAAATAAAAACCCGTCATAATGACGAGCTATTTTGGTACACCCGGCAAGATTCGAACTTGCGACCCCTTGGTTCGAAGCCAAGTACTCTAATCCGCTGAGCTACGGGTGCGTATGAAGTTATTATATCATAGATGACGGCCGAGTAAAATGATATACTATATGCATGGACGTTATGACTAATATATCACTGAAACAATACACAACTATGAAATTGGGAGGTGAGACTCGCTATATGGCGACGGCGGATTCTGCTGGTGATGTTGTGTCGCTATACCGTAATGCCCGAAAGGAAAATTTGCCGATTTTTGTGTTGGGTGGTGGCAGTAATGTGATTACGCATGACGAGGTTTTTGAAGGAATCGTACTGTTGAATAAGATTAAAGGTTTTGAGGTTATTTCTGAAACTGACGAAACAACTGATGTGAAAATTGGTGCGGGCGAAGTCTGGGATGAGGTTGTTGAGAAGGCTATTGAGCTTGGACTTCAGGGAATTGAAGCTATGTCGGGGATTCCTGGAACGGCTGGAGCTGCGCCAGTCCAGAATGTTGGGGCGTACGGGCAAGAAATTGCCGACACGTTGATTAGTCTGGAAGCTTACGATTCAAAAACCGACACAATTGTAACTATTTCCGCTGACGAATGTGATTTTTCTTATCGAAATAGTATTTTTCGCGACAAGGAAAAAGGACGATATTGCATTCTGAATATTACTTTGCGATTAAATAAAGCAGAGCCGAAACCGCCGTATTATGCCTCTTTACAGAGATATATTGACGAGAACGATATTCGTGAGGTCAATTTGTCAGTGATTCGCGTGGCAGTTCTTAATATTCGTTCGGAAAAATTGCCAGACCCAGCGGAATTGCCAAGTGCGGGTTCTTTCTTCAAAAATGCTCTGGTTGAAAAATGGAAATTGGAAGAATTGCAAAGAGAATATAGCGACATTCCAAATTATGCAATGTCTGACGGAAGATATAAAATCCCGACAGGTTGGTTGATAGATAAGGCTGGATTGAGGGGCTATCGCAGTCACGGCATGCGAGTTTATGAAAAGAACGCGTTGGTGCTCGTAAATGATTCGGCAACGGGATATGATGACTTGGCGGCGATTCGCGAGGAAATTGTACAAATTGTCTTTGATAAGTTCGGTATAAAAATTGAACAAGAGCCGCTGGAACTTTCCTAATAATAAGCATATGCTTTTTTGTGGATTTGCGCTACAATATTGATATGAATCGTGGGACGGGTGGCTATACGATAATTGAAGTGGCAGTAGTTATTGTGGTTGTGTCTATTTTGGCTGGAATTACTTTGGTTGGTGGTGATAGGTTTTTAAATCGAACCAGAGATGAGCGTCAGCGCGCCAATGTTGCCACGTTATCTCTGAAGTTGGAGCGATATTATAAGTATAATAGTGCCAGTCGTATCGGTCATGAATATCCATCGTGCAGAGACTTGATTAAAAATTTTACGTCTATTGTGGGTAGTGATTCGTTAAAAAAAGAATTGGTTAAATGTAATCGGAGCGACTGGGCTGGCGGAAATCACGGTGAGTTATTGTACGAAGCATCGAACATAGATGATGGAGATTGCACGAAGCCAGCTTCTGGTCCTATAGCTGACGTAGTGGCGGCAACTTGCACTAAATATAGCATTATTTATAGAGAGCGTTTGACGGGAATAGAAAAAAAGGTGGATAGTATATGGCGCGATTAATGAAAGATAGTGATGGCTTTACTATAGTTGAAGTAGCGGTTACTTTGGTTGTTATTGGCATTTTTTCGATAGTTATTTTAATGATGCAAACCCAGGTCAGCAATATATCTGTCTTAGAAGTGCAGCACACGAAGGCTAGTTATTTGGCATACAGCAATATGCGTAAGTACGCAAACGACTCTCCTCCTACGTGGTTTGAGTGTGTAGCACCTCCTCCGAGCACTAGAACTCCGGGCTCCAGATATTCGGTTATGAAGAGTATAGGTAGAGTTGATGGATTGCCGGGAATGGTTAGGCAGGAAGTGTATGTTTTGGCTCCATATGGATGTAAAAGTGGCACGGCAAGTTTTGGTATGCCAATTAAAGTAGAGTCTGTTGTAGAGTATGGATTGCCAAGTTCTGGCGCCGGCAGTGGAAGAAAGGTTACACATGCGACATACGCAGCGTTTTAAGGAAAGCGGGTTTACTATAGCCGAGTTGGCGATGGTCATGGTGATTATTGCTATGATTGTCGGCGTGTTTAGCCAGATGCTAATTTCGGCAAACCAAAGCGCATCCATAAGTAAAGCAAGAGTTGACATTAATCGTAGTCTTCACAATTCTATGGATGCAATTGAAACTGACGTGAGACAAACTTCGCGTTTTAAGGTGAGCGGTTACGACGGATATGATACGTTTGCTAAAGACAGGAGTTTCTCTGGCGCGAGTCAAGTATGGACGTACAATAGGAATACCTTGATATTGTTACAATATGCTACTACTATGGGTCGTGGTTCCGATACTCGAGAAATTGTCTATTTAAGAACTCCCAGGTTTGACTGTGCGGCGAATAAAACTCAGCAGCCAAAGTATAAGAAGATAGTAATTTATTTCTTAAAAGACGGCCAGTTGCATCGTCGTACTGTGTATAATGATTTGATAGACACTTACGGCAATCCGTATACAGGAGCTCCTGCTAATTATTTCTGCATGAATAGTGCGGATGCCAATAAGTTTAAGAGTCGTGCTATGAAAGTTCATCAAGATTCAATTTTAGCGACGGGCGTTTCGGAATTTAAGGTGGACTATTACGAGGGAGATGTTTTGGTCGCTGATCAATATAGCGCGCCTGCGACGTCATTAAGAGTTTTAGATTCGGCAAACGGTATAAAAGTGACC
>JANDWE010000075.1 GCA_024330325.1 Candidatus Nanosynbacter colneyensis
CATCTGGAGCGTTCTGTAAAATTTTAACCTGCTTTGCTTTTGCAACCTGAGAATACTGCCCTATGACCTCTTTAATAATTTCAGAAATATCAATTAGCTCTGGATCGTTCAAAGCATTTTCCGACTTCGCCAAATCCAGCAGCGAATTACTAAGATTAGCTAGTTTTTTAATTTCCTCAACGTTTTGGGTCAAAACCTGACGAGCTTTTTCGTCGGTCAACACACGCTTACGCATCGCTATTTCATTACTCAAAAGCAACGCTGCCAACGGAGTTCTTAGCTCATGGCTAGCATTAGACACAAATTGGGCTTGCTGCTCAATTGACCGTTCAATTGGCGCCAGCGTTCTTCGTGCCAACACTAGGCTCAACCAATAGCCAAACACCAACATCGCACCATTTAACACAATTAAAGATATCACCACCATTTCGCGCGTTTCATTGTCACGTCGCTCTAACCGATGATGAAATTGATCTTCAATATCCGCAGATTGCTTAATATGGTCATCAGGCGGCAGTTCTCGGTTAAGTTGCGTCGAGGTAACAGCATAAATAATTACACTAAACACCAGCGACAACGTCATAATCACAGCCAAATAGCTCAGAGCTAGTCGTCTGACGCGCTGTTGCTTCATGATTTTTCCTCTAATTTATAGCCAAAACCAGAAACCGTATGAATTAATTTCGATTTAAATGGCTTATCGATTTTTCGACGCAAAAACATAATAAATAGCTCAACATTATTCGGCAATACATCCGCATCAAAATCCCAAACGTGCGATATAATTTGTTCTTTTGATAAAACCTTACCTTTATTTCGCATCAAATATTCCAGAACACCATATTCCTTAGCAGTCAAGTTAATTTCCTGCGAAGCTCGCGTTACTTTTTTCGAGCTTGGATCAAGTTTCAAATCGCCCACCTGAAGAATTTCCTCCAATTTCTCATTCGGCCTACGAAGCAACGCCCTTATGCGGGCCAATAGCACATCAAAGCTAAATGGCTTAGCTAAATAATCATCCGCCCCTGTATCCAAACCTTCAACAATATCACGCTCCGCATCACGCGCAGTCAACATTAAAATCGGCGTTTTATTACCATCTTTTCTTAATGCTCGACAGACTTCATAGCCGTTCATTTCCGGCAACATTATATCTAAGATAATAACATCATATTCGTCAGCCGCAGCAGTTCGATAGCCTTCACTACCATCGTGCGCTACATCAATCGCGTAAGACTCATACTCTAAGCCTTCTTTTAACAGTCGAGCAATCGTAACGTCATCTTCAATCAGTAAAATTCTCACAGATATATTATACCTTTATATCTCAACAATTTCACATCTATTAGTGTGTCGCTATCATTTGCGCTTCCGGCCAAATTTTCTGAACCAGCCGTTTGCCACGTGTCGTTAATTGCACCCACGCATTACCATATGTCTGATCAATTACCATCAGGCCTTTGTGACGCAGGTCTGATAAGATATTTATCGCCGTTCGACGCGACAAACCAATTTGCCCAGCCAAAATTACGACATCATCACCACTATCTTCATAGATTTGTTGTAAAATTAACGCCTCGTTCGTTGTTAAATTAACTTCTTTTGCTTGTGAATTATTCATAATAGCCCTTTCTCTGATTAATGCTGGTTATTATAATAAACGAGCATTCTTTAATTTTGCTGTAAAATTAACTATTCTGCTTTTATTTTTATTGTGCTTATTGCTATACTATCAATAGATAAAGA
>JANDWE010000116.1 GCA_024330325.1 Candidatus Nanosynbacter colneyensis
AGGCTTTTCCACAAAAATGTGGAAAAGTTTTTATTTGATGCAAAAATGGGTAAAAAGTCAAAAAAAGGGCTTGCAAGTGGGTAGGTGTGGGTAGTATAGTGGAGTCAGTGGAACGAAAGTTGATGGAAAATCACCAACAAAAAACAAACATCCACTACAAAAAACAACTAATCTACCACGAAGGAAGGACGACGTGCAGACAGATTACTTTGAGCGTAAGTTGGACGACAAGCGACGCTTGACGATTCCGGCTGAGCTCAGGGCAGAATTTGCATCAGGCGTCGTGCTAACTCGCGGGTTTGGCAAATATCTCCACTTGTATCCACAGCAAATCTGGGATCGGGAAGTGGAAAGCGCTCTAACAGGAAGTATTCTGGATGAGCGAGTTGCCGACCTGAACGTTAAATTCCGACGAGGTAAAACCGCATCGGCGCTCGACCAAAAACAAGGACGAGTGACGATTGAGCAGCATTTGCTCGACTACGCTGGAATTGACAGAGAAGTCGTTGCTGTGCGAGCGGGGGAATATTTTCGGCTAATAGCGGCCGAGAATGCGGAATAGTAGATTAGCTAAGCACTTTAACAATTAGAAACCTCTCGAGATCAACTATCTGGGTATTTGAAAATGGCATGTGGCAATTTGCTCCACATTAAAAACGGCAACGCACCTTCCTCAAACACCTCCCAAAAAAACTCCACCTCACACATAAGTCTCTTTGGAAAACATGGTTGTTACTGACAATCAACAAATTTCCACTCTAAGACAACAAAAACAAACAAAACACAAATACAAAAAAGCCAGAATTAAATATCCAGTTAGGTGATCTCGAGCATTATTTCTGTATAATGGAATAATGATGAGTATTAAAGAACATCCACCACAGTCGGAAGAACTCCAAGCGAGCGAACCGATGCATGTTCCCGTACTTTTGGAGATAACCCTTAGCAAGCTGCAGCCAGTCGAAGGCGAGTCGTATCTCGACTTGACGGCTGGCTATGGCGGCCATGCCAGGGCATTCTTAAATAGGACGGATAATTACTTGGACTCAGTGTTGGTCGATCGCGACGAAAACGCGATTAAGACATTGGGCGATTTGGCTGAAAAAGGCGTAACTTTAATTCACAAAGATTTTGTGAGCGCAGCGCAAGATTTGGTCAAGCAGGGGCGTAAGTTTGACGTGATTTTGGCTGATTTGGGGGTGTCGTCACCGCAGCTTGACAGAGCAGAGAGAGGTTTTTCGTTCAGATTTGACGGTCCGCTAGATATGCGGATGGACAATCGGACGGAAATTACAGCGGCAGATATTGTCAATTCGTATTCGGTTGATGATTTGACGCAGCTGATCATTCGTTACGGCGAGGAAAATCCCGGACGGGCGAGGCGAATTGCACAGGCAATTGTAAAAGCTCGACCAATTCAGGGAACGACTGAGCTGGCTGATCTGATCAAGCAAACCGTTGGTCGCGGTAGTATGAAGCATCATCCTGCGACTCGTACCTTTCAGGCGCTACGCATTGAAGTCAATCGCGAACTTAAGCTGATTGAAGAACTATTGCCACTTTTGCCACGCTTACTTAATAAG
>JANDWE010000095.1 GCA_024330325.1 Candidatus Nanosynbacter colneyensis
CTATACAAGATTGGTACTTCTGAACAATGTTTTGACACAAGATTCCTTGATTAGACATACATTATCACAGCGACATCAAAAAATCCCCCGAAAGTTCGGGGGATTTAATTAGGCTTGTGTTATCAAGATTATTTGTTAATCTTTGTAACAACACCAGCACCAACTGTACGGCCACCTTCGCGGATAGCAAAGTTCAAACCTTGCTCCATAGCGATTGGTGCAAGCAACTTAACCTTAAAGGTTACAGTGTCGCCTGGCATAACCATTTCTTTGTCAGCTGGCAATTCAACTTCACCAGTAACGTCAGTTGTGCGGAAGTAGAACTGTGGCTTGTAGCCCTTTGAGAATGGAGTGTGGCGACCGCCTTCTTCCTTCTTCAAGATGTAAACTTCAGCTTCAAACTCAGTATGTGGAGTAATTGTGCCTGGCTTTGCCAAAACTTGACCACGCTCAATGTCGCTGCGCTCAATACCGCGTAGCAAGACACCCGCGTTGTCACCTGCTTGACCTTGGTCAAGAGATTTCTTGAAGGCCTCAATACCAGTTACAACTGACTTCTGAGTTGGCTTCAAACCAACGATTTCAACTTCGTCGTTCAATTTAACAACACCCTGCTCGATACGACCAGTTGCTACTGTACCACGACCCTTAATTGAGAAAACGTCCTCAATTGGCATAATGAATGGTTTGTCCATGTCACGTGCTGGCTCTGGAATGTAGCTGTCCATTGCGTCAACCAATTCCATAATAGCGTCTTCGTATTTCTCGTCACCTTCAAGAGCCTTAAGAGCAGAACCCTTGATGATTGGAGCGTCCTTGTCGAAGCCGTTCTTTTCAAGAAGTTCGCGAACTTCTTCTTCGATCAGCTCAACCATTTCCTCGTCAGCCATGTCCATCTTGTTCAAGAAGACAACGATCTTTGGCACACCAACCTGCTTTGCAAGCAAAACGTGCTCACGAGTCTGAGGCATTGGGCCGTCAGTTGCAGCGATAACCAATACCGCACCGTCAACCTGAGCGGCACCGGTGATCATGTTCTTGACGTAGTCAGCGTGTCCTGGCATGTCAACGTGTGCATAGTGACGATTCTTTGATTCATACTCTTGGTGTGAAGACGCGATAGTAATACCACGTTGCTTCTCTTCTGGTGCGTTGTCGATCTGGTCGTACGCAACAGGTTTGTTAACTGCGCTTGGTAGGCGCTTTGCCAACACTGCAGTAATCGCAGCAGTCAGCGTAGTCTTACCGTGGTCAACGTGGCCCATTGTACCAACGTTAACGTGCGGTTTGCTTCGGTCAAATGCATCTGCCATTTGTAGAAGTTCTCCTTAATTTAATTATTATTTTTCACGCGGGTACAGTCCATAAAAAAGACCTCACGGCGTATGAGTTTAATTATAACGATTTTCCAATCAGTTGTAAATAGCCTATTTCTTACTATAATACTTCGCCAAGAACGAATCGCGAAACTCGTAAAAAGTCCCATCCTCTAAGCTGGCACGAATATCGTCAACCAACTTAACGATAAATCGCTCATTATGAATTGACAACAACGTTCCAGCCAACGACTCGCGTGCGTGCAAAAGATGACAGAGATAAGCCGCCGTGTAATTCTTGCAAGTATAGCAATCGCAATCTTCCATAATTGGAGCAAACATCTCGCGGTATTTCTGGCCGCGCACATTGACCCGACCAAACGGCGTATACGCGGCACCATTCCTAGCCACTCGCGTCGGACTCACGCAGTCAAAGGTGTCAATTCCCTGTTCAATCGCCGCAAAAATATCATCAGGCTCGGAAATTCCCAGTAAATGACGCGGTTTATTTTCAGGCAGAATTTGATTGACCCACTGAATCGTTTGCGCCATAGTTTCCTTTTCCAACGCGCCACCGATTCCATAGCCATCAAAATCCATCGCGCCCAAAAACTCGGCAGTTTGTTTCCGCAAATCCTCGTAATTCGCGCCTTGCAAAACGCCAAATAAAGCTTGATACGGCTTATCTGGACGAGCCGCCCTTAGGCGCTTGACTTCCGCCAAACTTCGCTCCGCCCAGGCATGCGTCCTGGCTAGCGCCTCAACTTGATATTCGTACGGATCAATCAAAGAGGTCAATTCGTCAAACGCGAAAGTAATGTCAGCGCCAATTCCAGCCTGAATTTGCATGGACAATTCTGGCGTAAATTTATGATAAGAGCCGTCCAAATGTGACTTAAACATTACACCGTTTTCGTCCACCCAAGCATGACGCGACGATTTTTTAGCAATCGCAATTTCTTCATCAACATCAGTGCTCATCGCCAAAACTTTCTTAAAGCCAGAACCTAAACTCAGCACCTGAAACCCACCGCTATCCGTGAACGTCGGGCCATCCCAATGCATAAATTTACCAAGATATCCAGCCTTTTCAATCAACTCATGCCCCGGCTGCAGATACAAATGATAAGCGTTCGCCAGCACCGCCTGCGCGCCAACACCCTTCACCATCTCAGGAATCATCGCCTTAACATTAGCCTTAGTTCCAACCACAATAAACGCCGGCGTTTTAATATCACCGTGTGGCGTGTGAATAATTCCCGTTCGCGCCAACGTGTCGTTAAATCGTGAAGTTATTTCAAAAGAAAAGAGTTTTTTCTGCATAATCTGTTTGATTATATCACGAAATGGTCGACGGATCGTTTCGTGACAAACTAATCACATCGCTACATCGCACCAAGTAATATTTATTCTCTTCAGCATTATTAACTATTAGCACAGGCTCGCCGCGACTAAGTGGCAATTCCGACACGCTTAATATTCGGCCGTCAATATCTGGCCTATCGTTAATTTCTGGATTCCAGACCACCAAATTATCCGCCCGCAGCGCAAATTTTTCAACATATTCATGGCTATTCACTTCTTCTAGCGGAACATCATTCCACGAAACCGCATTCAGCAAATCGCCAGGTAAACACCGGTATGCCAAAACTACACATTCACCCTTAAACTCCCGCACTCTACTAACATCCTGGATTACATCGCGAGCGGCGCATTCATACTGACTCAATACATCAAGCTGTTCGTCAAGAGGCAATTTATAAAAACACTCATCATTAACTACTTCACTTGCAAAATTTGCAATTTTATGAAGTTCATTTACCGCCATTTTAAGCTCTTCAGCTTCACCGTCAAACCCTTCCAAACGAATAATCTTATCTCTGTCGGGTATCACATAAATCTTCTTCGGAAAGTCTTCAGACTCACCATCTATCGTCACTTCAAGCGCCGCGTAAAATTTATCATGATAGCTAACAAAACTCATCCCATCAATACACGCCCCAGAAATATCCATAAATTCATACTGTAATTCATTATTTTTCGTAGCGTCAGGGGCCAACGCAAAACCAGTAAAACCAACGGTGCTAATGCCATAAAGTCTTGTCGCAGAAAACTCAGACAACTGGTCATTTAATATTTGGGTATACTCTCTTGATACTTCGTCAAACTCCGACTCGTCAACATAAGAAAGATCCGTCGCTAGCTGCCAAGCGGTCTCCTGAAAATCGTCATTAAAAACCGTTTCAAATAAATCAATAG
>JANDWE010000159.1 GCA_024330325.1 Candidatus Nanosynbacter colneyensis
ATATTAGCAATTGTTTTTAAGCGCTGATTATACGTCAAAATATCTTCACCCAGTGCCTGCTGAATGCGCGGCCACATCACGCGATTGTGATTGTTGAGATAACCAGTTAATTCAGAGCGAACATTACCTTTTTCCGCCTCAAGCTCATCGGCATTGAATCGCGGCGTTGTAATAGCCAGCCTCTGAAGCTCCAAAATCCTGTCCCACTCAAAATCCGCACAAATCGCTTCATAAACCATTGAATAGTCAGAAGTGTAAGCGTTGTGATAAGCGCCGTTCTTGGTAAATTCCTGCTCATAATTGTGCTCCGAACGAAACTTTTCATTCGCACCGAACGCCATATGCTCCATAATGTGAGCCGTTTCGTAAATATCTTTATTCAGAACATAGCGATTGCCCGCCCTGAATTGCACCTGAAAACTCATTACCGTAGCATCTGGAACGTCAATCAACAAGCCGCGCGCACCATTCTTCAGTCTAATTTCCTCAACTGTATGTTTCATTGCCTAATTCTCTGATTATTTACGATTTTTCTTACGGTTCTGTCGCTGAGCCTTTTTCTTCTTTCGAGCTTGATTCTTCGCACGATTTGATTCCGCGCTAGTCTTACCCTTTTTCACAGAGAAGTCATCGTCGCGATTTTCCTCGCCCGAACCAATTTCATTTACGCCACGCTCAACGGCATTTTCCGCCAACCTAGTTAGCTCAGTGTCATATTCGTCGTCTTGAGATTGACGGACTGTAGCGTCGGCTTTATGAATATTAAATATCGTCGCCAGAACTTCATCGCGGAGATTAGCCTGCAAACTCTCAAACAACTTTTGGGATTCTGATCGATATTCCACCAAAGGATCGCGCTGTCCAACACTTCGCCAGTGAATTCCCTCGCGCAAATGTTGCATATTCTCCAAATGTTGCATCCACAATGTGTCCAACACTGCCATGTAAACTTCGCGCTCAACTCCACGCAAATCATCGGCGCCAATCTCACGCTCTTTCTCCGCGTAAGCTTCTTCAGCCAGCTCCAGCGCCTTCTCATAGCGCAAACGATCTTTCTTCTCCTTACCAACCTTTTCAATTTTTTCCTTATCAACCGGGAAAATAACTGAGAAATCCTCGACAAACTTTGGATTATTCTTTGATGGAAGAGTCGTCAATTCATGAACTTTAGCTCGCAATAATCGCTCAATTTCCGGCTTAATATTGTCGCCTTCCAAAATCCTACGTCGCATAACATAAACGACGCGACGATGACGGTTAATCACATTGTCGTATTGAACAACATTTTTGCGCGTATCAAAGTTGTAACCCTCAACTCGCTTCTGCGCTGCTTCCAACGTTTTCGATACGGCGCGAGTTCTGATTGGCGTATCATCATCAACGCCTAATCTATCCATCAACGATGCAATTCGCTCACCCTGGAAAATTCGCATCAAATCATCTTCGGTCGAAACATAAAACTGAGTCTCGCCTGGATCGCCCTGGCGTCCGCCACGACCACGCAACTGATTGTCGATTCGACGTGATTCATGTCGCTCCGAACCGATAACAACCAAGCCACCCAATTCCTTGACACCCTCGCCAAGCTTAATGTCGGTACCGCGACCAGCGATATTCGTAGCCAAAGTAATCGCGCCTTTTTCACCAGCTTTCGCAACAATCGCAGCCTCACGCTCATTATTCTTAGCGTTCAGAATCTCAAACTTAATGCCTTCTTTTTCCAAATATTTAGCAATTTGCTCGTTCTTTTCAATAGAACCAGAGCCAACCAAAACAGGACGACCTTGCTTGTGGTAATCCTTAATCGCCTCAGCGACAGCTTTCAGTTTGGCCTTTTCAGTCTTGAAAATCAGATCTTCCTTATCCTCGCGAATAACTGGTTTGTTCGGTGGAATTTGAATAACATCAAGTGAATAAATTTGCTGGAACTCCTCAGCTTCGGTAAATGCCGTACCAGTCATACCACTCAATTTATTGTACAAACGGAAATAATTCTGGAATGAAATTGTCGCCAAGGTCATACTCTCTTCCAGCACAGGAACGCCTTCTTTTGCCTCAATGGCCTGATGTAAACCTTCGTTGTAGCGGCGACCTTGCATCAAACGACCAGTATGTTCGTCAACGATAATCACCTCGCCATCATTAGTTACGACGTAATCTTTGTCGCGCTTGAACAATGTCTGCGCTCGCAAAGCTTGGTCCATGTGATAAACACTGCGCACGTGATCTGGTGTGTACAAGTTTTTTATTCCCAACAACTTCTGAACCTTTTCAACACCTTCATCAGTCAAGGCAACACTTCGGCGCTTCTCGTCCAAAACGTAATCTTCCGAAACCAACTTCGCGGAGATTTTAGCAAATGTGTAATAATTGTCAGGATTTTCAGCTGCTGGAGCAGAGATAATAAGTGGCGTACGAGCTTCGTCGATCAGGATTGAGTCAACCTCGTCAACAATCGCAAAGTTCAATTCACGCTGCCTGAGCAAATCGACATCATTAACCATGTTGTCGCGCAAATAGTCAAAGCCAAACTCGTTGTTAGTTCCGTACGTAATGTCCGCAGCGTAAGCTTCTTTACGCGAAACTGGGCGAAGCTTTCGCATTCGAGGGTCGTCGTGATGCTCATTGTCATAATCTTTATCATAAACAAATGACGCCTCATTGATAATCACACCAGTAGTCAAGCCTAGGAAATCATATACTTGACCCATCCAACCGGCGTCGCGCTGCGCCAAATAGTCGTTAACCGTCACCACATGAACGCCCTTACCCTCCAAAGCATTTAAGTAAGTTGGCAGCGTCGCCACAAGAGTCTTACCTTCACCAGTTTTCATCTCGGCAACGTTACCCTCATGAAGAACCATACCGCCAATCAACTGCACGTCATATGGACGCTCGCCAATTACACGCTTAGCGGCTTCCCTTGCCACGGCAAACGCGTCTGGCAAAATTGTATCAAGCGTCACACTCTTCTTCGACAAACGCTTTTTCAGCTCATCAGTCTGCGCCCGGAGCTCCTTGTCAGACATCTTTTCATATTTGTCATTCAGACCGTTAATAACGTCAACTTGCTTACGCAATCGTTTCAAAATCTTCTTCTGTGGATCGCCAAAAATCTTACTCAGCGCTTTTTGTTGTGTAATTGCCATAAACCTTAAAACTCCCTCACTTTCAGGCATTTTCAAAAACTTCTTTTATTATAACTTTTTTCGGGCAATTTGAAAAGAAAAAGCGCCCAGAATCTGAACGCTTTCCTGCCAATTTCATCTATCAATTATTTTCGACCGAAAGTTTGTTTTAGCTTCGCCAAAACCCCGCGACTTCCGCCAACATGAGCTAGCACATCGTCTTTATACTTACGAACTTGACCGTTCAACCTAGCTTCAACAATATCCACCGCAGCCAAAACGTTCATGGTTGAATCCTTAGCTATAATTTTCTTATCTGGCACGTTGATGATAACTTCAACTTCGTATTTGTTGCCGCCAGGATTATCAATCTGCTTAATCTTCACATCTGCAGATGCACTCTTTCGGGCGTGGCGTGGCAAATATTTCCCCAGAGAACCAATTTTTCGCTCAACATATTTTTTTGTTGTGGCGTTCAGTTCATATTTAACGCCAGTAATTGTAATATCCTTAATCATTTTTCCTCCTACTAACTAATATGCTCTCTATTATATCACGTCACGACCATTCATATACGGACGAAGTACTTCAGGGACAGTCAAAGTTCCATCTGGATTCTGGAAATTCTCCAAAATCACTACTAGCGATCGCGCCAACGACACTGCAGTTCCGTTCAAAGTGTGAACAGATTCAACTGTACCGTTTTCTCGCCTGACTCGAATATTCAAACCACGAGCTTGATAATCAGTACAATTCGAACAACTCGTCAGCTCACGGTAAGTTTGGTCAACTGGCGACCAATATTCAATGTCGTACTTCTTTGCAGCCGGTGCGCCCAAATCACCCGCCGCAATATTAACCACGTGATAAGAAATCCCAATTTGCTGCCAAAGCGCCTCTTCAACGCTAAGAATTTTCTCATGAATCTCTTTAGATTGCTCCGGCAGACAGAACGCGTACATTTCCAACTTATTAAACTGATGAACTCGGAACAGACCACGCGTGTGCTTGCCGTATGTTCCCGCCTCTTTTCGATAGCAAGGACTATATCCAGCATATAGCAATGGCAAATCTTTTTCGTCCAAAATCTCGTCCGCGTGATAGCCGGTTAGTGGCATTTCCGCCGTACCAATTAGCGTCAAATCTTCGCCGTCAACTACATATTCGTTACTGCCCTCACCCTTTGGAGTGAAACCTGCGCCCTCAGCTGTTCGTAAATTGACCATATGCGGCACGGTCATAAATGTGAAGCCCTGCTTTGTTACGTAATCCAAGGCAAAGTGAGTTACGGCATTTTCCAGCAAAGCCAAATCGCCCTTCAAATAATAAAACTTCGCACCAGCCACCTTAGCGCCGCGCTCAAAATCCACCCAGCCGCGACTTACGGCGTAATCCAAGTGGTCCTTCGCACCAGTTTTACAATCGCCATAAACTTTTACTTCAACAGAATCTTCTTCACCGCCCATAGGCACGTCATCAAAAGTGATATTCGGGACGTTTTTAAGAATTGCCGCAACTTTTTCCTCGGTCGATTTCAAATAGCTCTCACGTTCTGCCAGCTCAACTTTCAATTGCTTACCCTGATCAATCAGTTCTTGATCCGGTCGGCCGCCCTTCATCTTCGCTGAAATAACATTGCGTTGTTCGCGTAGCGCTTCAACCTGCTTCTGCAAATCGCGACGCTCATCGTCTAATTGCAACAATGCCGCAATATCAACTTTATAGCCTTTATCGTTTGCCGACTTTTGCACCAAATCGACATTTTCTCGGATGAACTTAATGTCTAACATGTATCAATTATATAACAACATAGGCTATATATAAATAAACCCCGCCGGATTTAACAGACGGGGCTTTTTAGATAAGTGTAAATAATTTACTTACATAGCTGTGCCAGGTAACGTTGTTGGCCATGGAACATTGTCGTCTGGAATATAAGATACGCTAACAATCGGAGGGAGTGTTGGTGTTGGATTCTGAGCGCTAGCTGCTTCAGCTTGAATCTGCCCAGTAGTTTGAATGATCCAAGTCAAGTACGAATTACCGTATCGACCAGCGGAAGGACCTTGCATTTGATCGCCAGGGCGTAATCCAGACGGCAATGGAGCTCCGCCGCCGTTCCAGCTATACCCCCAGCCCGTAAGAGCTGCGTACAGATAAACAGTATTGTTGATTCGTCGAACCTTGACTACGCTGGCTTTCATAGATGTTGAGAGAATCTGAGGAACACTTCTCCAGCCAGTGTCGCCGTATACAACTCGCCAACCGAATTCACTACCATTAGCAGCGGCCTTAATCCAACGAATAGCACCGTTTGTAGCGGCCGTGTCGGTGTAATATGTACCAATATCAGCCTTAACATTACCCTCAGGCATACCGGTTCCGCGAATTTCGTGCGTATCTTTCCATTCTACGTCACAGTCATTATCAGTTTTCTTACCGAGCACTTGATTTGTTTTACCACCCGCAGGAAGATTCTTGCCTGTAAATTGTAAACCTAGGTTACTTGTACCATTTCCGGTAATAGTCAATCCAGTCGAGCAAGGCTGAGTACTATTAGTTGCAGAAATTGTAGCATTTTGGCCAGCTGCCCCTGTAGCACCAGTCGCACCGGTAGCTCCCGTGGCTCCTCTAGCACCATTAACTCCATTGCGGCCGTCTTTACCATCCTTGCCGTTTTGGCCATTCTGGCCGTTAATACCGTTTCGACCGTCCTTACCATCCTTACCATCCTTGCCGTCTTGACCATTCTGGCCCTTAAGTAGGTCAGAATATGCTATAACATTCTTCCACTCTGAGTCGCCAGTGTATCGCCACTGAATATACAAAGAGCCTTTTTGGACTTCAATACTACGACCGTCTTTGCCGCGGAGCTCGTCAAGAGATATGATTTTCTTCCAATCGCCGCCTGAATATTGATACTGAATCTCGCCTGAGTCCTGACGAACAGATATAGAATCTATGTCAAAACCGCCACGTGGCATCATCTTACAAAAGATAAAAAATAGTAGCAATATTAATATTATTGTTATAGTGAACAGACTCAAGACAAATGCCTTTGATGCCGGCTTCCTATTGTTTGTTTCTTCCATCAAAAACAACCCCCAAATCGTTTTTAAACTACTTATGCTTTATCATTCTACACGCATTTAATTTAAAAATCAAGCTATTTTTTACTCTTTATCCACAATTTTTTATTAAACGTGAGAAATCATTCCCACGCTAAGCATAACTAACAAAAACAGCCCCAGGACAAATCGATAAATTATGAATGGTCGGAAATTATTGCTCTGGATAAATTTTAACAGCCACGACACAGACAAATAACCGACGCCGAATGAAATTACCGTGGCGATTATAGTTGGAGTCCAGCCAACGCCGCCAGAAATGTGTTTATATTTGGTAGCAACTTCCAACAACCCCGCCGCAACTAGCGCTGGAATGCCCAAGAAGAAGCTCAACTTCGTAACCGACACACGGTCAAATCCACGAAACAGACCGACTGAAATCGTTGCGCCAGAGCGACTAATTCCAGGAATGAGCGACAAGCATTGCCCCGCGCCAATCGCCAGCGTGTCTTTCCAGCTCGTCTCAGTTTCGCCACGCTTGTTATTTACCGCACGATTGTCAGCCAGCCACATAACAACGCTCCAACCAATAAGCCCAAACGCCACAAACCACAAACTGCGCAGAACCGTTTCAACTTCGTGCTTAAATAATAATCCGACAATCGCAATAGGAATTGAGCCGATAATAATTGCCCAACCATATTTATAATCAAACTTTCGACGCGCTCGCTTCCACCATAAACCACGCCACCAAGCCTGTAAAATTCGCCAAATGTCGCTCCAGAAATAAATCACCGCCGCCAAAATTGCTCCGATCTGGATTATCGCCGTAAAAGCCACGACACTCGGATCGTCAATTCGCATTCCCATCAATTTCTCGGCAATCGTCAAATGTCCAGTCGAAGAAATCGGTAAAAATTCCGTAATTCCCTCAATTACGCCGAGAATGATTGCTTGCCACCAAGCCACGCTTAAAAATTACCTTTCATCCTTTAAGTGTAGCATTAGCGGTAAAATCATTCAAATGTATGAGCCTAAGATTCGGAATTTTCTGCTTCAATCGAGTTGTGATAGAACAAACCGCTAACATTCACGCCCGCAGGAGCATAAATTTTCAAGCCAGTTATCGGCTTATAAAACTTCAAGCAACCGTCAAAGAATATCGCGTTACACTTCTCAGAAACAGACAGCACAATTTTATCACCATCGCGGCGCACGTTAATTTCTGGCTTATTCGCCTTTGGTAAATCCACAAACTCCGCTTCCACCTTGAACTTGTCAGAATTTATTCGCGAAACATTCCCCACTGGCATATCAATAAAAATTGAATTAGCGTTCGTCGTATCTGGAATATCGATATTTACTTTCTTCGTGAGCTGCTGCGATTCATGCGCATATTCCAAGCCAGCGTGCGCACTAAATATTGCGGCGCTTGCCAAACTCATAAAGACAACGGATGCCGCCACGATCATTGTGATTACAGACATTCGATTGACCTTCCAAGCGAATATACTACGCGTTACAATTGCGCCAAATATCACCGCCGCGATTCCGCCAATTGCCAAGGAAGTCCATACTCCCCACGCCCACATTTGCATACCCAAACCGCCGAGCATATCAACCGCGGAAATGCCGAGCGCCCCGCCAACAATCAGCCCAAACAGTATCGCTAGCGTCGTAAGTAACACCACGGCGCCGACAAAATATTGTAAAAATTTCGCAATTGGAGTTTTTCTGGCAGACACAGTTGAACTTCCATCAGCAGAAGTCTCCTTGAGCGCAGCCAAAGTTACTGGCTTTCCGCGCATTCGCAATTTGTCCGACGCGGTTTTTGCTGGCGGCATCGACACCCACATCGCGAGGTAAACCAGCACCATCGTACCGAATGTTACGAACGACGAGACAATTGCAATCAGTCGCACCCACAACGGATTGATATTAAAGTACGCCGCGATTCCCGCGCACACACCGCCAATGACAGCCTCGTCCGTGTCGCGCATCAATTGCTTTTCTGGCTTCTCATTATCATCCGTCAATTCGTCAGCTGAGTCCTCGCTATCATCCGAAAAATCGCGCGGTTCGCCCATTTGATTTTTAATCGCCAAAACATCATCGTCGCCAATAACTCCTTCTTTCATCACGCCACGCTCGGCCAAAATTTCAACCATTCGCGCCTCAATTTCCTTCATCGCTTCCGCGTCGGCGTGCATATTTTTCTGAATCGAATTAAGATATTTTTCTAGCGATTTCTTAGCATCAATTTCCACACTAAACGCCGTTTTTGCCAGATGAATCCTGGTTATTTCCTTCATTATTTTATTCCTTTCTCTAAGTTATCAAGCGAATTATTTAGCATATTTATACGATCTTTAAGTTCGTGAATCAATTGATCGCCGTGATCTGTCAATGAGTAATATTTTCGCGGCGGACCTTGCTCGCTTTCCTGCCATTCGTGCTGCAAATATCCGTCTTTCTGCAGCCTATTCAGCAGCGGATAAATCGTACCTTCGACCACCGTTAAGTCCGAATCGTTCAATTGCTTAACGATGTCGCCGGCGTACTGCGCTTTATTAGAACAAACCAGTAAAACGCAATAAACCAAAAATCCTTTTCGCAATTGGACCGCCAAGCTTTCCGCATAGCTATCAACGTCCACTTTTACCTTCTTTCGGTATATTAGAGCCCTTAATCTTGCCGTCTTTGATCAGAATTTGATAATCACATTTCTTAGCCAAATCAACGTCGTGTGTCACGATAATCAGTGTTGCGCCTTCTTGCTTGTTGTAATTGAACAGCAATTCTTCCACTTTCGCGCCAGTTTCGCTATCCAAATTTCCCGTAGGTTCGTCCGCAAAAATAATCTGAGGGCTGCCGACAATCGCCCGCGCAATCGCCAAACGCTGCTTCTGACCGCCCGACAAATCCTTTGCACGATTCTTGCGTTTCTCGTACAAGTCCACCGCCTTCAGCGCCTCATTGATCTTACTTTCCCTCAAACCTCTTGGCATTTTCACAATTTCCAGCGGCAAACTCACATTATCCGCCACGCTTTCATTGCCCTGAACAAAGAAACTCTGGAAAATAAAACCTATTTTTCTTGCGCGGAACTCGTCAACTTGCTTTTGCTTTAATTTCAGAATGTCCTGACCGTCAATAATCACCTCACCTTGCTGTGGTCGATCCAAGCCAGAAATTGCGTGCATCAGCGTCGATTTTCCTGAACCAGATTTTCCCAAAATCGCCACGCTCACGCCCGTCGGAATTCGCAAACTCACATCATTTAACGCCACAAATTGGTTCTTCTTTTTGCCGTAAATTTTCGTCACATTTTTAAGCTCAATCATAACAATTCTCCTATTCCGTCCTTAACGCTTCAATTGGATCTAATTTTGTTGCCTTGCGGCTCGGCAGCCAGCCAGAAAGTACCGCCATAATCATCAGCCCAATTACCAAAAGTCCCATTTGCAAAGGATTAATAACTAGTAAATTCGTACCTTGCTCCAATTTCAGTAAACTAGCAATCATAGGATTAAGTAGTGACATCAAACTTGCTAATCCAACACCAATTAAGCCACCAAGAAGTCCAACCCACGCCGCTTCATATCTAAACATTTTACCAATATCGCGACCTCGCATTCCCAAAGCTTTCATTAGCCCAATCTGACTAGTTCGCTCCAAAACCGAAATGTACATTGTATTAATAATCCCAAAAACACTCGCCAAAAGCGCCAAGCCGCCAAACCCAATCAGCGCCATTTGAGCCACATTCACAAAAGTTAAAATAACTTTTTGCGTGTCCTGAATCGAATACGACTCATAATCCTTGCCAAGCTCATTCTTCACTGCCTCAACGTTTTTCTCATCATCAACTGACGCAATTACGTAAGAATATTCATTAGGCAAATCTTTAGGGTGACTAAAGTCGTAAATATCCTTAGCGTCGTCCACAGAAACGCGCACAGTCGGCTGGTAAAACAGGATCGTATCCGAAGGTTTATCGACTGCTGCGACTTTCAGAGATATTTCCTTGTCAGCACCCTTGCTTGATGAAGTTCCTTTTTGCAATCCTAGTGTAATCGTTTGCCCAATTGCTGATTTTGCATCACTGAATCCCATTTTTTTCACGTAAGATTCCGAAATAACAACTTCACCCTTTTTCGGCATAAAATCATCCAAACTACCAGCCGCAAGTTCCATTCGGGTTTTATCAAACTTCACAGTTACACTAGGCACGAATTTTTTGTCACTTGCCGAACTTTTGACATATAAAACTCCTGACATGGAATAAGCTGGCGTCACTTTTTCCACGTGCGGGATTTTCTGTATTTTTTTCACGTCGTTATCAGTCATCGAATATTTCTCTATCGCCTTAGATTGACTATTTTCCGTATCTTCCGAGTCGCTATATTCCGGAAGATTACTATCAGATCCTGACGAGGTCACTTTTTTATAGACCGAAACGGATTTTTTATCACCAGCCGCGTCGACCAGACTGTTTGTATACATACGGCCACCTTCTCCAGCCATCAGCGCCAATCCAATCGTAAATGCTCCGACTGAAATCGCCAGCGCGGTTAAGATCGTACGACCTTTTGATCGCCCCAAATTTCGACCGGCGCGTTTAATAATGTCAATTCTTTTCACATTAAACTCCTTGTTGATTTATTATACATAGTACTATGTTATACAAGGTACCTTAAATTGTCAAGGTATTTTTAAGACAACATTTGAAAGATCATAGATTTTACCCGATTAAGGTGCACTATTTTCGACGTTTAGCCCTAACTACCATATTCTTCAGACATTTTATAACCTCCTCGATTTAACCCTATTCCTCATCATAC